>DAOVXU010000042.1 GCA_030635995.1 Arcobacter sp.
AACTTCCCCATCAACAGAAGCTTTTTCTCCTGGTTTTACTTCAATAATATCTCCAACTACTATCTTGTCAAGTTCAACTACGGTTTTTCCACCATCTTTTATAATAGTAGCTTCTAAAGGTATTTGTGATTTGATTTTATCCATCGTATCAACAGCACCTTTTTTTCCTATAACTTCAAGATATTTACCAACAAGAACAAAAGTAATAATCATAGCAACACTATCAAAATAGCTATGTCCTTCCCCTCCAAATAGTATATATAAAGAGTAAATATAAGTTAAAGTAGCTCCTGTAGCAACTAAGAAGTCCATATTTATAATCTTATTTCTAAGTCCATAATAAGCCCCACGAAAAAATATCCATCCACTATAAAATAAAACAGGAGTTGCAAAAAGAAATTCAGCAATATGTACTAATTTTAACATATCATCTGCCATACCAGTAAAAAATCCAGTATATTTAGCAACACCTATCATCATAATATTCATAGATGCAAAAATGGCTATACTCATTCTTAAAAAATAATCACGATTATTCTTAGTAGCTTTTTTTTCACTATCTGTTCTATCATATGGATATGCGTTATATCCAATAGATCTAATCCTATCTATAATTGCAGATAATTTAACTATATCCTCATCCCATATTATTTTTGCTTTATAATTAGTAAAATTGATATTTGCCTCAACAATCCCCTCCATATCTCCAAGCACTTTTTCATTTAACCAAATACAAGCAGCACAGTGAATCCCCTCAACAATCAAATCAATAGAACTAAAACCTTCTCTTGTCCTTTTTATATATCTACTTGCAAAACTTTCCATATCAAAATTTGAACTATCATCCCCAACAGCAAGTGGTTTATCTAAAGTATTTTTTCCAACTTTATCATAAAAGCTATCAAGTCCGTCATCTTTAAGTAGATGATATACACCTTGACATCCATTACAACAAAAGTTTAGTTCTGGGTTTTCAGGCTCTTTTATCATCACTTTTTCATCAAATTCAAGATGACAATGGGTACACTTAACTATCGACATTCAAACAAACCTTTTTTATAATTCTTTTTTATTTTATTATGTTTAGCAATAATTCCACTCATAGAGATATAAATATTATTTTTTACATCGGTATTTAAAAATCCAATAGCCATCATCAATGAAGCTGTTGATTCAATTGGTTCAAGCTCAAAAGGTTGCATAGCACCTACTAAAACTATTTTTTTATTTTTTATTTTTTTATTTAAATATATCGCTGTTTTATCCATCGTATCAGTTCCATGTACTATAACTATATTTTTATATGTAGATTTTTTACTAACTTTTACTAACTCTTTTCTATCTTGTTCTAATATATCAAGACTATCTTTGTAAATCATCCCTTGTATCTTTGGTTTAATATTAGTGTAATAAATGTTATTTAATATATTTTCTATAATCAAATTATTTTTATTAATTTCTAACTTTCCATTTAATAAATTATATTGTTTATTAAATGTACCGCCTGTGTTAATTATTAGAATTTTATTACTACTCTGCACTTTTATTTTTTCACTTTTAACTAATTTATGCTATTATATCTGATATTAAATATGAAAGAAGTTTTACTATGAATTCAACGGCTGTTAATTTAAAAGATGTCACGGTATTGTATTGTGAAGATGAAGATGATTTAAGAACTGTTACTGGTGATGTTATACAACAATTTACAAAAAAAGTTTTTCTTGCAGAAGATGGGAAAGTTGGACTAGAGTTATTTAAAAAATATGCTGATGAGATAGATTTAATAATTACAGATGTAAATATGCCAGAGATGAATGGTTTAGAGATGGCAAAAGAGATAAAAGCTATAAATTATAATATCCCTATTATCGTTGCAACAGCTTTTTCAAACTCATCATATCTACTTGAAGCTATTGAACTAGGTATTGATAAATATGTTTTAAAACCAATAGATATTAAAAAATTATTTACAGTGATGAAACAATCTTTACTTTATCATGAACTACAAGATCTATATAGAGATAATTTCACAAGATTACCAAATAGAAATGCCCTTATAAAACAACTTAAACAAGAATCCCCATCAATACTAGCACTAATTGATATAGATGACTTTTCAACTCTAAATGAGCTTTATAGTGAAGCAGTTGGAGATGAAATTTTATTAGCATTTAAAGAGATGTTAGAAGAATCTTTTCCAAAAGATGAGTATGGAATATATAGAGTAGGAGCAGATAAATTTGCCATCCTTGCTAAAAATTCAGATATGCTACAAAATGAACTTAAAGTAAAATGTGAAAATTTTATACAAATTGTCGATACAAATGGTGCAACGATAGATAATAATACTATTAATTTTGCAATAACAGTTGCTATTGCAAAAACTAATAATCATAAAACGTATGAAACAGTTCAACGAGTTCTAGGGATGGCAAAATCAAAATTTGTTCAAATTTTAGAATATGATAAAGATACACACGATACACATAAAAACTTTGAAGAAAATATGATTTGGATAAAAAAGCTTAAAGAGGGTCTAACTGATGGTCATTTTAAAGCTCACTTTCAAGCAATTGTACACTCTTCAACACAAGAAATTTATAAATATGAATCTTTAATTAGATACATTGAAGATGACGGTGAAGTTATTTCGCCTTATAGATTCTTACCAATTGCAAAAAAAGCAAAACTTTTTAATGGAATTATTAAACTTATGATTACTGAATGTTTAAATTTTATTAGAGGTAAAAATACCACTGTAGCTGTTAATATATCTTTTGATGATATTAAAAATAAAGATATATATGCTTATATTATAAATTTACTAGAAGAAAACAAAGATATAACTCATCAATTACATTTTGAACTACTTGAAACAGAGGAGATTGAAGATTTTGAAATGGTTCGAAAATTTATTGATGATGTACATAAATATGGATGTCAAGTTGGTGTAGATGATTTTGGAGCAGGATATTCAAATTTTAATATGATTGAAGCACTACAAGTAGATTTTATTAAAATTGATGGTTCACTAATAAATAGTGTTGATGTAGATGAAACACAAGCAATTATCGTTGATACAATTGCTGGATATGCTAAAAGAACAGGTATAAAAACTGTTGCGGAATTTGTTAGTAAAGAATCTATATACACTAAAATACATGAATTAGGAATTGATTTTGCACAAGGTTACTATTTTGGGAAACCAATTAGTTACGTAGAAGTTCCTTAAAAAAGGAACTTCTAAAAGTTTATTGTAACCAACTCTTTATAATATTATTTTTGTTAAATAATCTAGATTTCTTTGTTGAAGCAATAGCTATAGATATTAACTCTTTTGATGCTATATCTAAATCATCATTTATAATAAAATAATCATATTTATCTAAACTCTTTATCTCACTTTTAGCATTTTTTATTCTATTTGTTATAACATCTAATGAATCTGTTCCTCGAAATTCTAATCTTTTTTCTAGTTCTCCTAGCGTAGGAGTAGTGATAAAAATAGATGTAGTTAAATCATCAAGTTTTACTCTAACTAAATCATGACCTTGAACATCAATATCAAATATTACTAATTTACCCTCTTCTAGAGCTTTATTTATTGGCTTAAGAGATGTACCATAGTAATTATTATGTACAGTTGCATATTCTAAAAAGTTATCATCTTTTATATCTGCTTCAAAAGATTCCTTAGAGACAAAATGATAATCAACACCATTTATTTCTCCAGTTCTTATCTCTCTTGTTGTTGTAGATATTGAAAAATAATAATTATCAATCTGCTTATACATCTCTTTTAATAATGAACTTTTACCACATCCACTAGGTCCAGATAAAATTAATATTGCACCTTTATTTAAATTATTCATTTACTTCTCCAATCTTAATTGTAAAGATATCTCTTTTCCATCAATTAACTTATCAATAATATTCTGATCAAGTTTTTTAAATAATGGAGAAAGTTCTTTCATAGAATATTTATTTAAAATAAGTTTAATTGGCTTAGTATCATCAAATTCATATTGATTTACATCATCAATAGCTTTATCAATAATATCTCCTAAATCTACCCAATCATTTTCATCCATATTTACATTTGAACTATGTTCAGTATCTTCATCACTAATCAAATCAAATAGCTTAGATAGCTCTTCCTTATCTAAAACACCACCATGACCTAATTCTTCTTTTGTAACTAAAGTTTCATCTTCAAGTGACTCACTATATTCATCTTCATTACAAATAATATCTTCATCTGACATATCAGCTACAAATGAAACTAAATTATCTATATCTTCATCCTGCTCATTAGTTGATGCAGTTTCTATATTTGGTATAGTATCATCTAGTTTTATATTTTGCAAAAATTGTTGTAGCTGAGATGGTAAAAAAGGTTTCTTTAAAATAGTATCAAAATTATTACATTCAGTATCTTTATTTGTAATTAAAACTAATTTTTTACAATAAGACTTATATTTTAATATTTCATTATTTTTAAATTCATCATCAACCAATATCAAATCAACTTTAGTCAATACTTCATCACTAGTAACAATTTTTAAATCAATAGATAATTTCTTTGATACTAGTGTGAAAATTTGATTTATAATATTTGTTTTTGATATTAAAATTATACTTTTCATTTTATTTGTTCCAATGTTTGATCTACCAACTTATAAACTTTATCACAACTAAAAGCTATCTCTTTATCGTGTGTTACAAGTATCATACCAGCATTTTGCTTTGATACATAATCAAACAATACATTCATCACCTCTTTAGCTGTATCTTGATCAAGATTACCAGTTGGCTCATCGGCAAATATTATTTTAGGTTTTTTTGTTAAAACTCTTGCAATTGAAAGTCTTTGTTGTTGACCACCACTAAGCTCCCCAATACCTTGTGAAATAACATGCTTTATATTTAAAGCTTCTATTAAATCATCATCTATTTTATTTCCACTTAAAAATTCTGCAATCTTTAAATTTTCATCAGCACTAAATCCACGAAACAAATAATGTGCTTGAAATATTATCCCAAAATCATCTCTTCTTAACTCTAACATCTCTTTTTGTGAAAGTTGAAATATATTTTTATCTTTAAAATATACATCACCAACATTTGGTTGTAAAAGTGAACAAAAGATATTTAAAAGGGTAGATTTACCACAACCACTCATACCAATAATTGCTATTGTTTCTTTTGGGTTAAGGGTTAAATTTATATTGTTAAATAAAGGGTAATCAAAATCATGAGAAATCCCCTTTGCATTAAGCAAAGGGGATTTCAATGCTGAATGTTGAATATTGAATATTGAATTTTTAGATTGTTCATTATAATTCATAATTCAACATTCATAATTTAAAATTATTTAGCCATTTGTGCAGCAACTTCAGCTGCAAAATCTTCCTCTTCTACAACAATTCCATCACCAAGTTCAAATCTAATATACTCAGTTAGTTCAATTGAAGCATCTACATCTGCTATAGCTTGCTCTACTGTTTTAGAATCATCCATTACAAAAGCTTGAGATAAAAGTGCATTTGCAGTATCAAGTTGACTATTATCTAAGATAAATCTATCCATTTTACCTGGAAGGATATTTCCCCAAATTTTTTCTGGTTTACCTTGCTCTTTTAATTCAGCTTTAAAAACTTCTTCTTGAGTAGCTAATGCTTCATCAGTTAATTGAGATTTAGAAACAAATAAAGGGATATTTTTTTCTGGTTTACCAAGTCTATGTAACTCAATATTTAGTTTTTCAATATCAGCAATAATTGCTTTATTTTCACTCTCAATAAACTCAGTAGATAAGTCATTGTAAGAGATAACTGTTGGTTTCATAGCAGCAGCATGCATACCTAAAGACTTAAGTAATGCAGCTGTTTTTTCTTTAGCTTCAGGAACACAAGTAGCAGCTAAAATAACCCCTACTCTACCATTTGTATGTACATAACCATTTACTACACCAGTATCAGTTCCAATTGTTACCATTTTTCTAGCAACAATATTTTCACCAATAATAGCAATTCTAGAATTTAAATACTCTTCAAATGTTGTACCATTAATAGTTGTAGTATTAAGTTCTTCAGTTGTACTTACACCTGTAGATTGAACATGAGATGTAATTTCATTTTTAAGATTAATAAAGTCATCATTTTTAGCAACAAAATCTGTTTGAGAATTTACTTCTGTCATTGTAACTTTTGTATTATCTTCATTTACTAAAATAGAGATAAGACCTTCAGCTGCAACATTACCACTTTTTTTAGCAGCTTTTGCAAGACCTGATTCTCTTAAAAATGCCATAGATTTTTCAATATCTCCATCACATTCATTTAATGCTTTTTTACAATCAAGCATACCAGCACCTGACTGAGATCTTAATTCTTTAATTAATTTAGGAGTTGCTGCACCTGCCATGATTATTTAACCTCTTCAGTTTTTTCTTCTGCAACAGCTTCAGCAACTACTTCTGCTTGCTCTTCTTCAGTAACTTCAGGAACAACTTCAGCATCACCAGCATCTTCTTCTCTTGAAGCTTTACCTTCATTCATAGCAGCTGCCATTTCGTTACAAAATAATTGAATTGATCTGATTGCATCATCATTTCCAGGAATTGGAAAATCAACTAAATCAGGATCACAGTTTGTATCAAGTGGAGCAACAACTGTAATTCCAAGTCTTCTAGCTTCTAAAATAGCAATCTTTTCTTTAACTGCATCAACAACAAACATCATATCTGGAAGATTTTTCATCTCTTTAATTCCACCAAGGTAGTTCTCTAACTTAACTTCTTTTCTAGAAAGCATTAATGCTTCTTTTTTAGTTAAAAGATCCATTTGACCTTCTTCTCTCATTTTTTTGATGATCTCTAATTTTCTGATTGATTTTTTCATTGTTGGGTAGTTTGTTAACATTCCACCTAACCATCTGTGATTTACAAACGGCATATTACAATCTAAAGCAGCTTTTTTAACAGCTTCAGAAGCTTGTTTTTTAGTACCAACAAAAATCATTGTTTGACCTTCAGCAGCTCTATCTCTAACTAGCGTATACGTATATCTAAAATATCTAAGTGTTTTTTGTAAATCTATAATATAAATATTCTTTCTAACACCAAATATAAATTTCTTCATTTTTGGATTCCATCTTCTTGTTTGGTGACCGAAGTGAACACCACATTCTAATAAGTCTTTCATTGTAACCATAATTTGTCCTTCTTTTTGAGTAATTTTACTCAGATTATTTTTTGGGTTTTTTAAGATATTTTTTACTTTATCTTCCTCTGTAGTCTTTCACGATTTAAAAATCGCAACCCGTTTTAGAATTACTACATGTGAGTTCTTAATAGAGTATTAATCTAAAAAGTTCGTGATTTTATCAAAATTTTATTTAAAGTGTACTTATAGTAACTATTCGCTAGAATAACAAATGGATAATTACGAATACACAGAACTTTTAAAAACTTTAAATCAAAAAATAGGAAATATTGAATCTATCTTAAAGCCTACTGATATACAAACTAGACTTGATCAACTAACCAAAATAGAACAAGAACCAAATTTTTGGGATGACATAGATAATGCTACAAAAATAGGTCAAGAGAAAAATAGACTTTTAAGTCGAATGGCAAAATTCAACAAAGCTAATGAAACTATAACTGATGCAAATGAACTTTTTGATATGGCTAAAGATGAAGATGATATAGATACTATTGAGATGCTTTTTAGTGAAGCAAATGAGTTAGAAAATATTATAAAACAAACAGAAGTTGAAGTTATGTTAAGTGGGGAAGAGGATGGACTAAATGCTATTATATCTATCCATCCAGGAGCTGGTGGAACTGAAAGCTGCGACTGGGCAAATATGATATATAGAATGTATCTAAGATGGAGTGAAAGAAAAGGCTTTAAAATAGAACTTCTTGACTACCAAACAGGTGATGAAGCTGGTATAAAAGATGTTAGTTTTATAGTAAGTGGAATAAATGCTTATGGATATTTAAAAGTTGAAAATGGTATCCATAGACTTGTAAGAATTTCCCCTTTTGATTCAAATGCAAAAAGACATACATCGTTTGCTTCTGTTATGGTTTCTCCAGAGATTGATGATAATATTGATATTGTAATAGAAGATAAAGATATCAGAATTGATACTTATAGAGCAAGTGGCGCTGGTGGTCAACATGTAAATAAAACAGAATCAGCTATAAGAATTACACATATAGAAACTAATGTAGTAGTTCAGTGTCAAAATGATAGAAGCCAACATAAAAATAAAGCAGCAGCTATGAAGATGTTAAAGTCAAGATTATATGAACTTCAATTAGAACAATTAGCAGCTGAAAAGCAAGGGATAGCAAAATCAGAAATAGGATGGGGACATCAAATAAGAAGTTATGTAATGCAACCATATCAGCAAGTAAAAGATACAAGAAGCAATATAGGGTATTCAAATGTAGATGGGATACTTGATGGTGACTTAGATAAGATGATTGAAGATGTGTTGATAGCACAAAATACCTAACTATAGAAATTTACTATATTAAACAATAGAAGGAATGAATTAAAATGATAAATAAAAGCATATTTAGAGAATATGACATCCGAGGAATAGTTCCCCAAGAACTAAATGAACAAAGTATAAAATTACTTGGATTCTTTTTTGGACTTGAGGTTCAAAAACAGACTAAAAGAGGAGCAACAATTGCTGTTGGTTATGATGCTAGAACACATTCTCCTGAACTTTTTGGATACTTAACTTCTGGTCTTAATAAAGCTGGTTGTAAAGTCTTGGGTATGGGTATGGTTGCTACTGGAGTAAACTATTTTGCTACTTATCAAGAGTTTGATGGTGTACAACCTGATGCTTCTATTATGATTACAGGTAGTCATAATCCAAGTGAATATAATGGTTTTAAAATGACTATTGATCATAAGCCATTTTTTGCTGATGATATTTATGTGATGGGTGATGATATAATTGCAAATGCAAATGTATCTATACCTACAAATGAAACATATACTTCTATTGATGTAAAAAGTTTATATATAGATTGGATGGTAAAAGAGTTTAGTCATCTAAAAGCAATGAAACCAAAATTTATAATTGATTGTGGAAATGGTGTTGCTGATACTGTTTTAACTGAGATACTTGATAAATTAGAATTTAATTATAATGGTTTATTTTGTGAACCAGATGGAACATTCCCAAATCATCATCCAGATCCAAGTGAAGAGAAAAATCTTGTAGATTTAATAAAAGCTTTAAAAGGTGATTATGAATATGGTTTTGCTTATGATGGTGATGCTGATAGAATTGCATTTTTAACCAAAAAGAATAATGTCAAAGGTGACATTATGGCTATTTTATTTGCATCTACTATGGATAAACCAACTGTAATAGGTGAAGTGAAATGTACACAAGTGATGTATGATAAGATAAATGAAGATGGCGGTAATGCTATTATGTATAAAACAGGACATAGTAATCTAAAAGTAAAAATTAGAGAAACAAATGCAGATTTTGCAGCAGAAGTTTCTGGGCATATTTTCTTTAATGATAGATATTTTGGTTTTGATGATGCTGTATATGCTACATTTAGACTTCTTGAACTTATCTATAATGGTATGGATATAGATGAAGAGATAGCAAAACTACCTAAAACATACTCTACAGAAGAGATAAAAGTTCATACAACAGAAGATGAAAAATTTCTACTTATGGATAAAATTAAAGAGTTACTAAAAAATCCAACAGATGATTTTCCAACTATAAAAGATATCATAGATGTAGATGGTGTAAGAGTTATATTTGAAGATGGTTGGGGATTGGTTCGAGCTTCAAATACTACACCAGTACTTGTAACTAGATTTGAATCAACTGATAAACATAAAGCTAAACTATATGAAGAAAAATTAAATAATCTAATAAGTGAAGCTCAAAAAAGTTTATAGATGAAAATACTACTAGCACCTGCTGAAACAAAACTTGAAGGTGGAGATCTACCACCTTTAGATTTATCTAAATTTATTTTACAAAAAGATGTAGTAACTGAATATGAAAAATTTATATCTTCATCTTCTATTGAAGAGCTTTCAAAATGGTTTGGACTTAAAAACTTAGAATTATGTAAGAAGTATAAAAGAACTATAAAAGAATTATCAACAATGAAAGCAATTCAACGATATACAGGTGTTGCTTTTGAAGCAATAAAATATAATGAACTATCATCTAAAGCTCAAAATTATATAGATGAAAATGTAATTATTTTTTCCAATTTATTTGGAGTGTTAAATGCTAATACTTTAATTCCAGATTATAAATTTAAACAAGGGGCTTTACTTCCTAATTTAAATACTGAAAAGTTCTATAAAGAAAATTTAAAAGCTAAATTAGATTTAGAGTTAGGTGATGAAATCCTTGATTTAAGAGCGGGATATTATGATAAATTTTATAAACCAACTGCTTCAACTATCACTTATAAATTTTTAAAAAATGGTAAAGTAGTAAGTCATTGGGCTAAACATTATCGTGGTGAATTGGTAAAGCAAATTGCACTTAATAATATCACAAATTTTGCAGATCTTATGAATTTTAAATTTGATAATTTAGAGCTTGTAGAGATTCAAGAGAAGAAGAATATCCGTACTATTATTATGAATATTATTTGAGTTGAATTAGAAATTTTATAAAGTAATCAAAATTTAGAAGTTCTTTCAACTTTCCCAACATCTTTACTAATAGATAATACCATCCCAACAGCAATACTAAGAGATAGTATTGCACTCCCTCCATAACTTAAAAATGGAACAGCTATACCTTTTATAGGTATAATTCCAGATATACCATATGAATTTATAAGAAAAGATATACTAATCATAAGGGCAATTCCTAAACTAAATAGATGATATTTTGTATCTTTTATTCTTCTACTTGTTCTAAAAATTCTAAAAATAACTGTAAATAACATTAAAAATATTATTAACAACCCAAACAGTCCTATCTCTTCAGTAATACCTGCAATTACAAAGTCTGT
>DAOVXU010000037.1 GCA_030635995.1 Arcobacter sp.
AGATGTTTCTAATGCCAGATAGGACATACCAATGATTCCATTCATTGGTGTTCTTATCTCATGTGACATATTTGCTAAAAATTCTGATTTTGCTTTTGTAGCTTCTTGTGCTATTTGTTTTTCAAGCTCCAATGCTATCTCTTTCTCTTTTAACTTTGTTAGGTCAATTAAAGTTACTATTCTAGTATTTATACCTTGTATCTCTTTATGTAGCCCTCTAAGTAGTATTGGAAAAATAGTTCCATCTTGTTTTATTGCATTCATTTCATAAGGAACTTCATATTCACGCTGTATGTTTCTTTTTGCAAGTTCTCTTGAATCTGGTGCTATAAAGTCAAGTGGCGATTTTCCTATAGCATCCTCTTTTGTTTTAAAACCAAAAAGTTCACATCCTGCACCATTGAAGTTAATACAAATATTATTTTGAAACAATCCAATTGTTTCAATAGTATGATTAAATAGATATTCGAAATCTTCTGCAGATTCTTTCTCTTTTATAACATCTTTTGCTAGTTTTCTAGTCCAATAAATTCCACCTAAAATAATAAGTAATGTTATAAAAAGTATTTGCCAAATCATTGTATAGTCAATAACCGATTCTGTTATTGAGTTATTTACCCATTTTTTAAATATTTGTTTTGAGGCATCCTTAGAAATATCTGCTAATCCTTGCTCAAGAATAGTTAATAACATTTTATCATCATCTCTTACAGCAATAGAGATATCATATGACATATTGGTATAACCTGCAATATGTAAGTCATTTAATTGATATTTTATGATTGCATTTGATGCTACAGGAACAGTAGCTATTGTAAAGTATGATATACCATTATTTACTAATCTAAAAGATTCTTCAACTGTTTTTGTTTCTATTACATGAGAAGCAGGATATTTTTTTTGTATTTTTGATATTAATCCAGAACCTTTTACTCTTGACCAAGGCATATCTATGATTTGATCAAGCCCAGATATTATGTTTTTATCTTTTGTTGTAAATATTGCAAGTGGAAGAGTTAAATATGGTTTAGTAAAATTTGCATATTTAAGTCGTTCATCTGTTTGAATGGCAGCTGGTAAAATATCACATTTTTTATTTTTTAAAAACTCTTGTGATTGAGCCCAACTTTTTGTTGGTACATTTTCAAATTTTATATTTAACTTTTCTTCTAATAAAACTAATGTATCTATAGAGATACCTTGCATATTTTTTAAGTTTCCATCTTTTGTAAATTCAATTGGTTCCCAACTTGGATTGTTACACATTTTAATCACTTTTTTATCTAATAAATATTTTCTTTCATATTTTGTTAGTGGAATTGTTTTTGTTTCTAGTTGTGTATGTCTTAGCCATTTGTTTTTTAATTTATCAATACTTTTATCACTTACAGTATTCATCGCTTTTTGTAATATATCTCGTAAAATAGACTGATTAAATGATGTTCCTATATTCATTTTGGAAGTTAATCGTTCATCTTTTACAATAGTTGAGTATTTAAATGATAAACCTTTTGATTGCAATAAAAAAGTTGTAACAGCAAAATCACCAATAATAGCATCTGTATTTCCATTTAATGTTTCTAAGATAGCATTGTATGAATCTTTTTGTACATTTAATTTTATATTTGGATAGTTTTTTTCTAAAAATTTATGTATAAAAAATCCTTTTGGTACTGCTACCGTTTTACCACTTAAATCATATAAAGTTTTGATATTTTTATTATTTGTAAATATTGACTTTGTTGCTTCTATATAATTTGTTGTAAAATTTATAAATTTTTTTCTATCTTTTGTTTCTCTTATATTTAACATCACATCCAATTTTTCATCTTTTATCATTTGAATATAATCATCCCAATTTTTACCACTAATATATTTTATTTGAATAGCTAGTTTTGAAGCTATTAAATTCATATAATCTATAGAATACCCTTGTGGTTTACCATCAACATTAAAGTTATAAGGTGGCCAGTTTTTTTCATTGTGAACAGTCATAATTGGGTGTTTTTTTAAATACTCTTTTTCAGCACTATTTAAAAATATTTTTCTATCCTCTTTACTTTTATATCCTGAAAAAAACCATTTTTGTCTTAATTCTAAAAGTTTTTGTTGCCCTATATGTTTTATAGCTTTGTTTATAATACTTACAGCCTCTGGCCAATCTTTTCGTATACCAAAAACAAGATCCAAACTACTATCTAAATATACAGCATTTTTTAAAGAGGGGAGTCCTAATTCATTTGCAAGATATAATACAGCTCCATTTCCAAACATAGCGTCAGCTTTATTTGTAACAACTGCATTTAAAACTTCTTTTACAGTATCATATTTTACTATTGTAGATTTTGTAAATGTTTTTGCTAAATTTACATCTTCTATATTTGTTTTATGAATTGCTATAGTTTTACCATCTAAATCTTTTTTTGATTGTATATCTTTTGGATTTTCTTTGGTTGTAATAATAAGTTTTTGTAAACTATTATAAATATCTGATAAATTGAGATATTTTTTTCTAGCTTCTGACCTACCACCAGTAGCTAAACCATCAATTGTTTTAGCTTTTGCCAGTTTTTGCATCTCTCCCCAGTTACCAGGATGTAGCTGTATATTTAATCCACTTATTTTATTGATTATGTTTATGACATCTTGATCATATCCTGTAATATAACCAAATTGATTTACGATAACATAAGGTTTCCAAGTATCCCCAGTACCTAAAACTATTTTAGGTGTATTTTGTATAAATTGTTTTTCTTTATTTGTTAAATTTAAAATATTAGTTGTAGTTTTAGCATTTTTCATACCCAACCATTGTATATTTAGTTTTAGTATCTCTTGTGCAGTTAAAGTTTGTTTTGCTTTTTCTAAAATATCTCTTAATATTTTATTTTGTTTATTTGTTGCAATATGTAAATTTAAATTAAATCTTCTATCATCAATTTCAAACCGTGGTTCTATATTTAATAAACCATACTCAGCTATAAAATAATTAACCACACCCAAGCTATTTATGGTCCCATCCACTATGCCAAATGATACGGCCTTTAAAGCTTCTATTGATGTATCATATATTTTTAATTGTATATTTGGATAATATTCTTTTAAAATTTCTTCTTCATAAAAACCATCAACTATAGCTAGTGTTTTACCTTCAAAATCAGTTAGTTTATTGAAATCTTTATTATCTTTTCTAGCAACCATTGCATCAACAACTTTTGCAAATGGTGTTGTATAGTGTAAGTATGTTTCTCTTTGTTTAGTTTTTGCAATATTTAATATAACATCAATTTTATTATCTTTTGCAAGATTTAAAAACTGATCCCAAGTATATCCACTTATAAAATCAACCTTTATACCAATTTTTGAAGCTAAAAGTTTCATATATTCTATTGAATATCCTGTTGCTTTTCCATTTATATTGTAGTTATAAGGTGCCCAATCCATCTCGTTATGTACTTTTATTATTGGATTTTGTTTTATATACTTTAGCTCCTCTTGAGTAAACATAATTTGATTATTTTTTTTAAAATTAAATATAAACTTTTCTATATCTATACTTTTTACATCTTTTATAAATCCAGACTGCATAAAACTTTCTGCAATCATCCTAATTCTAAACTTATCTATACTACCTATTTTGTAAACAGATGGCAACATAATTTGCTCAATTTGTTGTGCTTCAAAGGCAAGTGCTTCTTTTGTTTTATTTTGAGTGTTATATTTTTTTAATATAAGTTCAATGATTTCATCTTTATTTTCTAAAGCATACTCCCATCCCTTCATAGATGCTTCTTTAAAGTTTTTAACTCTTTGAGGATTGTTTTTGACCTCATTTTTAGTTGTAAAAAGATTTACATCACAATATTTTATACCATAAGCAGTAGGATCAAATATTTTATACTTTATCCCTTTTTGATTTAGTTCAAAAAGTTCATTTGTAGTAAATACACTCATTGCATCTACTTTTTTATCTATAAAGTCATCTAAATTAAAAGTTGGTGGAGCATGTTTTATGTCATTTGAGGCTATTCCAAACTTATGAAGCATCGAAGTTAAAGTGATGTTATCAATAGTATCAGCAACACCTTCAATAATTTTACCTTTTAAATTTACTGGTGTATTTATATGTTCTTGTGCTATTAACACTAATGGTGATTGTTTAAAAAAGCTAGCAACTAAAACAAGAGGCTTACCATTTAGATACTCAGATATGATACTTGCATATGTCACTCCATATTGCGCATCACCTTTTAAAACAATATCAGTTATATTTTTACCACTAGTGTATTCTATAAATTCTACATCAAGCCCCACATCTTTATAAAAACCTTTCTCTTTCGCAGCATAAAAACCTGCAAATTCAAATTGATGTTTCCATTGTAGTTGAAGTTTTATTTTATCATTAGCACCAACAAATATATTTAGTAAAAAACTACATATAAGAAGTAAACCTAACAACTTCTTCATTATCTAAAGTTTTCTAAACTCTGTAATATTTTGTCTAATAGCATCATAAATAATTACAGATACACTATTTGCAATATTTAAACTTCTTGCTTCATTTACCATAGGGATATTTATACAAGTTTGAATACTTTGATTTAGAAGTGTTTCGGGAAGTCCTGCATCTTCTCTACCAAAATAAAAATAATCTCCTGATTTATATGTTGGCTCAAAATAAGCTTGTTTTGTTTTAGTTGTAGCTAAATAATGATGTAAACCAAATGGATTCTTTTTCCAAAATTCTTGAATATTTTCATATTCACAAACTTCTAAATGCTCCCAATAATCAAGCCCTGCTCTTTTTACCTCTTTTTGAGTTATCTCACCAAATCCATATGGTTTTATAAGATGCAAAACTGAATCTGTAGCATAAGCAAGTCTACCTATTGTTCCAACATTTCCAGGCATCCTTGGCTCTAAAAGTACAATATTAAACATAAATGGCTCCTTTTTATAAAATTACTGTTTTATTGCCATATATAAATACTTTATCTTCAAGCAAAAGATTTAAAGCATTTGATAATACAATTTTTTCAACATTTCGTCCAGCATCTCTCATAGTTTGCCAAGAATATGTATGATCTATTCTGACAATATCTTGAGAAATAATTGGACCTTCATCTAAATCATCTGTTACATAATGTGCCGTTGCACCTATAATCTTTACACCTCTTTTAAAAGCTTGCTTGTACGGATTTGCTCCTATAAATGCAGGTAAAAAACTATGATGAATATTTAATATTGTTTTATGATAATGTTTTACAAAAGTATCATTTAATATTCTCATATATTTAGCTAAAACTATCAATTCTGGATTGAATTTATCAATCTCATTCATCATATATTGTTCATGTTCCTCTCGACTTAAAGCTTCATGAGATACACAAATAAACTCTATCCCAAACTTCTCAACTAAATCTTTTAAATGATTGTGATTTGCAATAACTGCTTTTATATTTGCATTTAGATCACCACTCACATATCGTATAAGAATATCTCCAAGACAATGTGCCTCTTTTGTTGCAAGTATAACTATATCTTTTTTACCATTTGGTGTTAATTTTATAGTTGCATTTAGTGGTAATATCTTTTTTATATCATTAAGTAATTTTTCATTATCAAAATCACCTGTAATAACTGTTCTCATAAAAAATTTATTTTCTTCTTTATCAACATATTCAGCGTTATTTTCAATATTTAAATTATGATTAAAAAGTACTTGAGATATTTTATATACCAAACCTATTTCATCTGTTGTGTCTATTAAAAGTCTATATTCCAAGCTTATTCCTTATTCAATTTTATCATCACATCTTCTGCAATTTGTATCATTGTAATATTCAATCTTTTATATTGAACATCTGTAACATTTATTAATAAACTATCATAAATCTCACCATATGGATATATCCCAAAATATAAAAATTCTTTTGTTGAAGTTTCATGATCAAGCTCTTTAAACCAAGTAGCTAAAAGTGAAAAGCAAAGCATAGAGGGGTTAAAGTTTCCTAATTGTTCTAAATGCTTCGAAACCATTTGGTTTATACTATTATAATATTTTACAATTATTTTTATCCTATCAACTCTCATATTTCTTATATAATAATCATTTGGCTGAACTATCACATTAATAGCTTTTTGTAAATCATCTATATGTTTACTTACAAATATTTTCAATTCATCATCAATATTAAAAATATTATCATCTTTTAATCTGTAGCTATTTATTAAATCTCTACAAAAAAGTAATAACGCTTCTGTTTTAACTGATGAGATATTTATAACCAAAAAGGTCCCTTTTAATAATAAAGATTTACCAAAAATGTAAGAAATTCTTTTGTTACATTTTTATCATCTATTTGTTCATTGTGATGAACTGATTTTTCGATCAAAATAGCCATATTTTCGATTAGATATATCGCTTTTTCTTCAAGTAGCATATTTACTTTACTTACCATTCTTTGTTTTACCATAAAAGGGTCATTTCCATCTTTTTGCCCAATACCAAATGCCATATCATCCAATGTGGTTCGAATATCTACAGGTAAAGAGTTATATATAGATGTTTTCTCCTGTTCATTAGCTATTTGTTGCTGTAAAAGTTGATTGTGTAAAATAATATACCCTTTTATAAAAATAACAATTATTATATCACATATCCCCTTATGTATAAAGTAGTAGTTAAACAATTATTTGATAAAATTCAAATATAAAAATTAAGGATAAAATTTGAATAATATTTTAGTAGCCCACTCGCCAGATGCAGATGATATTTTTATGTATTATGCTATAAAACTTGGTTGGGTAAATTTAAAAGATACATCGTTTGATAATATTGCTCTTGATATAGAAACATTAAATCAAGCAACACTAAAAGGTGAATATGACATCTGTGCAATAAGTTTTGCACTTTATCCTTTTGTAAAAAATGACTTTGCACTTCTAAAAACAGCTGTTAGTTTTGGAGATGGTTATGGTCCGAAACTTGTAAAGTTAAAAGATAAAAAATTGAAACGAAACTTTAAAGTAGCTCTAAGTGGTCAATACACTACAAACGCCCTACTTTTTAAGATAAAATACCCAGAAGCTAGAATCACATATCTTAACTTCTTAGAGATAGAACAAGCTGTATTAGATGGAACAGTTGACGCAGGTGTACTTATTCATGAATCAATTTTAACTTATGATAAAAAACTTGAAGTGGAAAATGAACTATGGGATATTTGGCAAGAGTTAGCAGGGAAAGATTTACCACTTCCACTTGGAGGAATGTGTTTAAGAAGAAGTATCCCTCTAAATAAAGCAATAGATTATGAAAATACACTTATAAAAGCTGTAAATGTAGCAAATAATAATAAACTTTTATTAAGTAAAATGTTAATAGAAAGAGATCTAATAAGAGTAGACCACGATACACTACAAACGTATCTAGGACTTTATGCAAATGACGATTCTATAGAACTTAGCCCTTTACAATTTAAAGCTTTAGATAAATTATATAGCCTAGGATATGAGC
This sequence comes from Arcobacter sp., assembly GCA_030635995.1. Taxonomy (GTDB): domain Bacteria; phylum Campylobacterota; class Campylobacteria; order Campylobacterales; family Arcobacteraceae; genus CAIJNA01. The sequence goes on from DAOVXU010000037.1 coordinate 7,520, forward strand.
ATGGTTTCTATGATGAACTTATCAAGTCTGAGAATTATTTAATCCCAACTGAATATGAAGAGTTAAGAAATTCCTAAAACAAAAATAAGGTATCTACCTTATTTTAAAAAAAATAATTATACCTTCTGAATATCTTTTGTATTTGTTTTATATTGTAAATAATCAGATATTTGAATTAAACAAAATGTTATTAAAAATATAGCAAGACCAGCAAAAAAACTTATCCACCAAGCTATATCCATCACATCTTTTCCATCACTTAGTATACTTCCCCATGACATTTGAGGTGGATTTATCCCAAGTCCTAGAAAACTAAGTGCTGATTCTCCAAGTATTGCTCCCCCTACTCCAAAAGTGAATGAAACTAAAAAAATTGGGGCTAAAAGTGGAGCATAATATTTAAATATAATTTTCATAGTTGATACATTTGATAATTTTAATATTTTTATATATGGTTTATTTGAGATAGAAAAACTTTCACTTCTTATAAGCCTAGCCATAGACATCCAACCTGTGATTGACAATACAAATACCAAAACAAAAATGGAAGCATCGATATAACTCACAAGTGCTAAAAGTAAAAAGAAAGTTGGAAATGTTAAAAATATATCTATAATTATGGTGATACTTTTATCAATATTACCTTTAAAATATCCAGCATTTATCCCTATAAAAAGTCCTATTAAAGATGTAATAGAAGCACTTAAAAATCCAATTATAAGTGAAGTTTGTCCACCTTGTAAAATTCGGGCAAATATATCTCTCCCCAATCTATCAGTTCCAAAAAAATGCTCCAATGATGGTGCTTCTAAAATAATCTTAGGATTTAAATCATAAGGAGATATTGTATAGATAAAATTACCAAAAAAAATAATAATTATAAACCCAAATAAAAACCAACCATAAAATCTCACCCCTAACCCCTAATCACCAAGCACTAATCACTAATTCCATAATATGAAAGAGAACTATTTCCAAACTTTTTTGTTTTATATTGTTTATATTTACCTATAGTTTCTGGTAATTTTAATTCACTTTTATGTTCAAAAACTATCATAAATATATTTTCATTATCAAAACTTTCAACCATTTTATATGTTTCATCATAGATATTATCCATACCATCTCGAAAATCAAAAGGGGGATCGATATAAACTACTACTGGTTTTTCTGAAGCTTTTATTGTTGTGTTTATAAGATTTGGAATTATCTCAAAACTATCACCCATCATTGTTGTGCAATTTTGAGGATCTACTATTTCACAATTATTTTGCAATACTCTATATGATCTTCTATCAATCTCACAAAAATATACATGACTTGCACCTCTACTTAACGCTTCAAGACCAATCGAACCACTACCTCCAAAAGCCTCTACAAATACAGTATCAATAATATCATATTGAATAACATTAAAAAATGATTCTTTAAGTATCGCTTTACTACTTCTTGTAGTATCTAATGGTGGCAAATCCAATGTTTTACCTTTGTATTTTCCTGCTATTATTCTTGTAGTTAATTTTTTCATAAAATCATCCCCTCTATTATCTTATATTGTTGGGAGTATAGCATATTGCTAATAAAAATAAGAATTTTATTTTATATTTATATAACAGGATTAATGATATAATTAGTGAAGTTGTCTTTGGGTAAGAACATGGTAGGATTATTATTACTAACCATCATTTTTACACTGTACAATTTTTATTAAATAAAGAAATATTATTAAAAAGGTAGATGATGCTTATTTGTAAAATAATAAAAAGAGAATTTTATTGTATTGGTCAAGATGCTACTATATCTCAAGCGATAGAGATGATGGAACAAAACAAAAATGGTTTTATTGTTTTTACTAAAAACAATAAAGTGATAGGTGTATTAACCGAAAGAGATCTATTATCCTATATACTTAAAAATCAAGACTACAATCAGCTAGCATATCAATATGCAAAAAAAGAAATTATTACATTTCAAAAAAGTCGAACTATTGAATATATCTTAACCTCGCTAATGGAATTTGAGATAAGAAGAGTTATAATAGTCGATAAAAATAATAATTTTGCAGGGGTAACAACTCAAGGAGAACTAATAAGACATATCGATAGTGAAGCTTATAAAGTAAAAATGAAATTATTCAATTTAAAAAATCTACATACTTTAATCACTCAAGATATAAACAGAACTATTAATGATACTTTTAAATGTATGAAAAAACATAATATAGGTTCAGTTATAATAACCAAAGAGGAACAGCCAGTAGGGATAATTACAGAAAGAGATATTGTTAAAATAATCAAAGAAAATAAAAATATCAATGATAAAGTTTCTGATATTATGAGTAGCCCAATTATATATGCAGATATAAACTCTACTATTGAAGAAACATTAATTATTATGAAACAACACAATATCCAAAGAATTGTTATCTTAGACACCGATAATAAATATAAAATACTAGGAATTCGTGATATCTTTCATATAATAAAAGGTAATTATAATAATTTAATAGAAAAAAAACTGCAACAATCAAAAAATATATTAAATTCAATTCATGAAGCTATTATTGAAGTACTTAAGATAAATAATGAATACATTATCCAATGGTGTAATCAAAAGGCATTTGATATTTTTGGAAATAATATTATTGATAAAAATATTAATATTGTTATTGAATCAAAATTATTAAGCACAATAATAGATAGCATAGCAAATAATTGTAATAATTTTGAACAAAAGATACAAATTAAAGATTTTTTTTATAAGCTAACATGTATTAGTAATTATGAAATCAATGAAAGTAGTTTTAGATTATTTTTTATTGATATTTCTGAAATTGAAGAGTTAAATCAAAATCTACAAGATAGGATAGATGAAAAAACTAAAACATTACAAGATTTAAATAGTACTTTAGAACAAAAAATTAAAGATGCAGTAGAGCAAAATGAAAAAATACTAGAAAAACTCCATAGATCTGAAAAAATGGCATCTATGGGTGAGATGATGGGGAATATTGCTCATCAATGGAGACAACCATTATCCATAATATCTACAAGTGCTACGGGTATGCTAATGCAGAAAGAATACGGTATTTTAAATGATGATTGCTTTGTTAAGGGATGTGAAACTATAAATAATAATACCCAATACTTATCAACGACAATTGATGATTTTAGAAATTTTATGCAAGGTGATTCTAAAATTATAAATTTTAATTTAAAAAATACCTTTGATTCTTTTTTAAACTTAGTTGATTCAACAATAAAAAATAATAATATAGAACTAATTTTAGATATACAAAAAGATATTAATATAAAAGGTTATCCAAATGAATTAATACAATGTTTTATAAATATTTTCAATAATGCGAAAGATGCTTTAGTGGAACATAATAAAGAGGATGAAAGATATATATTTATAACACTAAAAATAGTTGATAATGATGTAGTTATAATATTTACAGATAATGCAGAGGGGATAAACAATAGTGTATTACCAAAAATCTTTGAGCCATATTTTACCACTAAACATCAAAGTTTAGGTACAGGACTTGGTCTACATATGACTTATAAGTTAATTGTCAATGGAATGGGAGGAACTATAGAAGCTCAAAATACCAATTTTAAATATAAAGATAAAGAATACACTGGGGCAATATTTACCATTAAATTTTCATTAGTTAGTAAAATATCCTAAGTAGATTAAACTTCTACCTAGCATATCCACTTGCTCTAACTTCCCTAATAACATTAACTTTTATCTCTCCTGGATATTGAACTTTATCTCCTATATTTTGAGCTATTGTAGATGCTAAAAGTATCGATTCATCATCATTTACAAGTTTTGCATTTACAATTACT
>DAOVXU010000182.1 GCA_030635995.1 Arcobacter sp.
AATGATGGATTATGAAACATTAATGAATATACAAGGATATGCAAAGTTTTTTATAACTTTATTTATTTTTATTGTTTTTTTTAGTTATGCTTACTCTTTATATAAAAGAGATAGAACAGGTGAAACAAATTTTGAAAAATATGCAGGTCTTGTACATGATGATAGTATTGATTCTAGTCCATTAGAAACCAATATTAAAGAAGATAAAGAGAAAAAGGAGAAATAGTATGAAATCTATGTGGATAGGTGGACTTATTCTGATCATAGCACTAATGGCAGGAACTTACTTTGTTGCAGGTGATGCTTTTGTGTTGGGTGATGATTATATAAACGATTTAACTATGCTTGGTGGATTGGCAATTGTTGGTATAACAATTTTAACAGCCTTAAAGTATATAAATCAAATTAAAAATGATACAGCTACTGGTGAATTGGTTGATGAGAGTTGGGATGGAATTGGTGAATATACAAATCCGATCCCATCTGGTTGGGGATTATTGTTCATTGGAACAATAGTTTGGATGTTTTGGTATATGTTTGTTGGTTATCCTACAAATCAGTTTTCTCAAATTGGTCAATACAATGCAGAGGTAAATGAATATCAAGGTAAATTTGAAGAAAAATTCAAAAATATTGATGAATCTGGACTTAGATCTATGGGTGAATCTGTATATTTAGTACAATGTGCTCCATGTCATGGTGTAGATGCTGAAGGTATTGATGGTAAAGCTCAAGATTTAACAAAAAGAATCTCAAAAGATTCTGTTCTTGAAGTTATTAACAATGGTGCAAACAACTTTAAATCTGTATATCCAGGTGGAATGCCTGCTGGTATGGCTTCTGGAACAGATGCAGATGCAATTGCTACTTATGTTGCTGGCGGATTAAAAGGTACTAAACCTGCTGCTTGGGCTAATTGTAGTTCATGTCATGGTGAAAACGGAGAAGGTATGGCTTATGTAGCTCCAAATATCAAAACTTATAGTGATGATATTATAGCAACTGTACTTTTAGATGGTAAAAAATCTAGTATTGGTGAAATGCCAAGCTTTAAAGGTAGATTATCTGAAACTCAAGTTAAAGCTGTTGCAACTTATCTTAGAAGTATAGGGGAGTAATTATGGGTTTATCTACACAAATGGAAGAATCGGAAAGAGGAATATTTACACTTGGTGGTCTTACAGGTTATTTAATAGCTGTTGTATTATTACTTAGTATATTAGGTGCTTTAACATATGCTAGTATTGTATCTCAAACTGCAAATGCTGAAGTATATTATACAATTAATCAAGATTTAGATGCTATCAAAGCAGGAACACAGTTTTCTGGTACAGATGGTTCACAAAATCATACATTAAGAACAATAAAATAAGGGGGATGTAAAAATGGAAAAATTAATTGCATGGTTGTTGGTAGCTAGTGCTGTGGCAACATTTTATTTATCATATTTAGATCCAACTAGAATATTTGTTGGATAGTTGATACTTATAAATTAAGTTGAAAAAAAGAAAGGGGGAAGTACTTCTGTACTCCCTTTTTTTATTATTGTAGATTTTTAGCTAAAGGTATGTTTTAGTTAAAAATGTGTAATATTCACATCAGTCAAAAAAAAGGAATATAATTGAAAATAAAATTAATATATTTATTATTAATATGTACAATTAGTGTTTATGCCAAACAACCATCTTTTATTTTAAATACAAGTGGTTTTGTTGATCAAAGAGCTTATATAAAGATAAATGATATAGGTGCAGAGGTATTAGAAAAATTAAATGTAAATATTTATTTAGATGTTAAAGGTAGCAATGGTATAGATATCGATCTACCAATGAAAAATAAAATAAAATTAATGAAACAAGTAGAGAAAGAACTTATAAAAGATTTAAAAAAACCATATGTGATATTAACTCTTGCTTTGGATCAAAAATATTCTAATATATTGTATAGTGATGATCTTAAAGATATTATTGATAGGGATGATATTTTAGATGGTTATGTTATACCACTTCTAGCTGCTAAAGATAAAAATTTACTTATGTCAAAAGTTAGTGCTGCTGTTTTAAATGGTTATGCTCAAATTGGAGATGCATTAGCTGAAAATAAAAATATAGAATTAGTATCTAGCATAGGTAGTGGTGGAAAAACTGCTGGAACTATATGGAAAATGTTTATGTATACATTGGTATTAGTTGGTATTATTGCTTATTTCTTTATAATATTAAAAGAGAAGAAATACAAAAAAGAATTTTATAGAAGAAAAGAATTAGAGAAAGAAGATAAGAAAAAGGAAGATAATGAGTAAGAAAAAAGGTTTAAGTAAAAGAGCGATATATATTATCTTTATAGGTAAATTTTTATTTAGTTTAGCTCTTATTGCTTGGACTATTACTATGACAATTGGAGCTGGTGTAGGTCTTGATGATGATAATACATTTTTAAGTACATATCACAAGGTGGATGAAAATTTTAATAATATCGTAAATAGTAATAATGATTTTAATAAAAAATATAATATGAAATTAGAGATAAATGGTAAAGAGGTAAAGAATTTATCATATGACGATATATTTTTATCTCAAAGAGTTATTAGAGATAGAAAAATTAGAAAAAGTATTTTAAGTTTTGGAAAGAATGATGTTCTTTTAACTGTTACTAATAGATCAACGAATAAAATTGTAAAAAATATAGATGCAACTTTAATGTTTACAATGAGATCTAGCCATAATTTTGATGAAAAATTAATTATTAAAGATGGAAATAAAGTGGCAATTGCAAATATAGGGAAAAGATCTCATTGGAATATTATGGGTACAGTTACTATTGAAGATGATGAAGGTTATTTTTTTATAAAAACAAATGCTAAGTAAAAATCTATTAATATTCCCTGCTAGTAGAGCTATAAGGGAATATATAGAGATTCTCAAATCACAAAATCAACTCCTTCCAAAATCAATAACAATCGGTGACTTTTTTAGTCGTGCAGTATTAACAAACAATAAAACTATAATAGATAAAGATTTAAGAATTTTATATCTAAAAGAGGCTATTGGAAATATAGATATAAAAAAATTAGGATTAACTCTTAATTTTAGTAAATTTTATAATCAAAGTGAATATATATTTAAATTCTTCAATGAACTAAATAGTGAATTTAAAACTATTGATGATTTAGAATCATCGGATACTTACTCTTTATATATAGATCACCTTGATATATTAAGAGCAATTTATAAACAGTATTTAATCATTTTAGATAAAAATAATTTTATAGATAATATAACTTTACCATTGAATTATTCAATAAATGAAACTTATATAAATGATTTTGAAGATATAACTTTATTTTATGAGGGGTATTTTTCATCTTTTGAATTTCAAATAATTAATGAAGTTTCACAAATTACAACTTTATATATAGATATAACAATAAACGATTTTAATCAAAAAAATATTGAGATATTTAAAAAAATAGGGATAGACTTAGATGTTAATAATAAGTATAGACTGGATATATCAAATAAAAAGATAATAAAACAAACCCCTTTAAAACAAAAAGTATTAAATCATACTATCTATCCAATAGCTCAAAGGATAACTCAAGTGGCATTTATAAAAAGTGCCATT
>DAOVXU010000128.1 GCA_030635995.1 Arcobacter sp.
AAAAAACTGTTTATGCAAAATATTGCTAGAGCTGCTTTACTTTTAGAGTTAATTGTATCTTGGATGGTATGGTCACATCACTTACTTGCAGATCAAGGTCAACCAAATCTTATGAAACTATTATCTGGTGAGATGGTAACTGCATTTGAACTTGTAACTCAAGGTATTGCTGTATTTATTACACTTGTAACTTTATGGAGTGCAAAACCTCTTAAAATGACAAATGAATTAAAATTCTTACTTGGTGGTATTATGGGATTTATGATTGCTATTCCTGCTGCTATATTACAAGCAGATATGGGTCTAAATAGAATTCTTCATAATACACAGTGGATTATATTTACTCATGTACATGTTGCAATTTTAGTTGGACTTACTATGACTTTATATGCTGCGGTTTATACTTTATGGCCAATTTTAACTAATAATTGTAAATTATATAGTCAAAAAATGGCAAACTTTCATTTTTGGTCACACATAATAGGATCGCTTGGTATGGGTTGTTTTATGGGTCTTGCTGCTATGGAGGGTGCTTTAAGAAGAACTCTTTATGTTGATGGGGAATATAATACTTATATGATTTTAGGTGCAATTTGTGGAACACTTATTTTACTTTCTTGGTTAGTTTATCTAGTTAATATTGTTATGAGTGTTGGAGTAAAAGGTCTTATTGGTATTTTTATGCCATCAAAACTTGATACAAAAGATTTAGTACCTGCTGAATAATTTTAGTTAATTACTAAACTAAGAGATTTATACAAATAGGTTATGGTATTTTTCCATAACCTATTTTTTATATTAAATAAAAGTTAATTTAGATTAATTTTTATTTAATATTATAATAGGAAAATATATAAATGATAAATATAAAAAAAGTAGCACATCAAATTAAATTTGATGGTATGTACAATACAGTTTATAGTGAAGTTCAAGAAAAGTTAGATAATCTTGACCCAAGTGTAGATGAGATAGAACAGCTTATAACTGATGATGAATATTATATTTGGGAATATAAAGAGTTAAATAGATATGGAGAGTTATCTTCTGTTCATGCAAAAAAGTTAGATATTAAAGATGACGAATCTATTGAAGCTAAAGAGTTTAAAACAAAATTAAATGATAATGTTCAACAACTAAAAAATTTAGAAAATTTTGAAGTAGATTCAAAAAATAGTGCTTATTCCATTTGGATAGGGAGTATTGGTGTTATGGTTATTTTTATGGTACATAATTATTTTGCACTTTTTAGTGATCTTTATAATACACATGAAAATTGGATATATTTTGGGTATGCTATTATTTTAGGATTTACATATTGGGGATATAAACGAACAAAAGCAAATCATGAAAATCAACATATTTTATATAAAGATTTACATAAAGAAACTAGGAATATGATAAAAGAAGGTTTTGAACAACATTATTTTACCCATGAAGAATTTTTTATTGGAATTACAACAGGTGACGATGAGTTTTTTAAAGATACTACACATTAAGATGTTAAAAAGATGATAAATATAAATAAAGTTATATCTGATATTCATAGTGATGGCAAATATGATGCTATGCTAGAATCTATTAAAAAAACTTTAAATATAGATACTCCATCCTTAGAAGATATTAAAAAATTAGTTATCGAAGATGATTATTATGTTAAGGAATATAAAGATTTAAATAGATGGGGAGAACTATCTTCAGTACATATAAAAGAGTTATCATTAAATGGTAATGATACCCTAGAAGTAAAAGATATTAAAGAAAAAATTAATCAAAATATAACTTATTTGACTAATAATGAGGAATATGAGATACCCTCAAAAAAAATAATATATGCTGCTTGGACAGGCTTTATAACTCTTACTATAATTTATGTAATTGATAATATAACTAGAGTTTTTACTCATCTTTATATTACAAATCCAAATGCTATATATATATCTTTTGCAGTAGTTTTTATTATCTCTATTTTAGGATATATTAAAATAGTTAAAAATCACACTTTGCAACATAAAAAATATATACAAACACAAAAAGATACAAGGCAATTAATCAAAGATGCACTATCTAAAAAGTATATAACTATAAATGAAGTTTATAAAGGAGAAACACTATGAAAAATTTAATATTTTTTGTTTTATTTATTATAGGATTAATGTATTATTTAATTCAACATGGAGCTGATACTCAAGCCAAAGAAGCAAATCCTCAAGAATCACATAAAAGTTCATATAAACTTTAATCTAATAAAAAAGATTAAAGTCCTGTATGATTTACAGCAATATATTCACCGTGAAGTCTTAAAAATACATACAGATTTTGTTTACTTTTATCTGTAATATTTTTATTTGTAAATTCTACTACCCATTCTGGTCTATCGTTAAAGATCTTTTTTATAGCTCTAGTAGCGTCAATTAAAAGCCAACTTTTATCTATATACTTTTTATCAACTAATTTTACAATAATCTCTTTTGCTTTAACTATTGCTATATTTGCAGGAATTGGCGATGGTTGTTCTGTAAAATAACGCCCACCTGAACCAGCTAATAAAGGTATATTGATAAATATTAGTAGTGATAATAGTTTTAATATAATATTTCTCATTTAGAATCTCCTTGAGCTGGGATATCTGTTACTGTTGGCACTTCTATTTTATCTTTTCTATTTAAATCTAGAATAGTAATATTATCTGTTTTATGAAAAGTGGGTACAATAACTAACTTTAAAGAGTTATCAAAACCAAAATGCTCATACATTCCACGGTGTGTAACTCTGAACATATTAGCTATAAGTTCTTGTTTTTTTGGTATCACTTTTTCATGAAATATTTTACTCATATTCATAATCAATACATAATTACCATCTGAAAATTGACCAAATTCTAAACTATTTATATATCTATAATTTCCAATTGGTAAAGGTATTAGCATTTTTTCATGAGCATCTATTAAAGCATTTGCTTGTTGTTTTATAATTGTAATAAAATCTTTTTGATATTGTTCATTTTTTGGAAATAATGTTATAAGTTGTTTTTGTATTGTAAACTTATCTTTATTTTTACTTGCTTTAGCTACCATATTAACCAAAACTTTTTCATCAGTTTCACCTTTAAATTCAACATCATCTTTTATTGTAATAGTATATAAAGTATATAACATACCAATCAAGATAGACCATCTTATCACTTTTGCGAATTTATTAAACATTTATTATAATCCTTGTAAATAATTATATGAATTTTATCAAAAATAGGCTTAATGAAAAAATATTATAGAAAATAAAATCTAAATATAGTTTTTATTTTCTATAATTTAAATCATCTTTATATCTGGGATGATGGAAATGTAGCTTATGATCACAAGAGTTTGATATAATTGAACTATCAAGTGTAATAGTCCCTATTTGTTTCCAATTTTTATTATCATTTATAATATTATTTGCAACAAAGATATTAAAAACTAAGCTATCATTATCTATTATTTTAAGCTCATCACGAAAATCTTTAGCATCTACTTTTTTACTATTTTTAGCCTCTAACTTCATCCATTTTGGTGTAATAATATCTTTATTATTATCTTCACCCAATTGTGATATCTCATAAAGTTGTCTAATACTAGAATGATTATCTACCTTATTAAATGTATATGCCACTTTTATAGCATATAATAGATTTTTTAAAACTTCAAAAGTAAAAGACACCTCTGGTTCATTTGTCAAAACTACATCAGTATAATGTTTTGCATCAGTTCCACCTAAATCATCAATAAGAAAAAAGTTAGCACTATTTTGTTTATTTATTTTATTTGGATCCATTGTTGGAAATATTTTTCCTGCAAATCCAAATGCTCGATTACTATCACTAGTTGTATTTGATAAGGCTGTTGAAGCTCGTGCAATAATTAAAGCTTTGGTGTCTTTTTTAAAATATCCACTATAAATATTTGAATTATCAATACTCCAAATACCTTTAAAACATATTCCATTTGGATGAGCCAATTTATCAAATGGATCTAATATATCTGCATGGTCAAGTAAAGTTCTTTGGGCATTTTTTAAAATTGTATCTTCTGTTGAAGTTGTTAATTTCCGATATGAGATATTGTTTTGTGGTAGTTTATCTAAAGGATTTGAGGAAACTATATCCCACACATCTTGAAAACTATGATTTGAAATCTTTTTTATTTTATTTATTTTTACTTCTTTTGAGCATCCAGAAATTGAAAATAATATAATTATAAATAATAATAATTTCATATATTAACCCTTTAGATTATTATATCAAAATTTTATATTTTATTTATCTATTAACTAGCTTCAAATATATCAATAGCATTTTGAACATTGATAATTTTAGTATCAATATTTACATCTAATATATAACTATCATTATAAGGTATCATAAATGTTTTAGCACTATCTTTATCTTTTAGTAGTTTAGTAGAAGTTTCAACCTCTAAATAATCATCAATAGGATACCTATGTATCTCTTTTATTTTTCCTAAAAGTTTTCCATCTTCAAATACATTACACTGTTCTATATCAAACCAAAAGAATTGTTTCTTTTCAAGTTTACAATTTTTGATTGTATCGTTTTTCGTTGTTAGTAGTTGAGCATTTATATATCTTTGGGCATCTTCTATTGAATTTATTCCAAAAAATTTAACAGTTTTTGAAGTTAAATTTATCGATTCAATTTGAAGTTCTTGTTTTTTATGAGTTATAAATGTAGCATTTTTCTTGAATTGTTCAGGAAAATCAGTATCGATATGGAGTTTTAGCTGACCTTTAAGACCAACAGTTTTTCCTATCTTTGCAACATAAATATTATCCATAGTTAAAATCTCAACTATGCTTTTAATACTTGAATTTTATAAGAGACACCATCTTTAGCTTTACAACCATTTATCATAGTCTTAAGCGAGTTTATCATATTTCCACTTTTTCCGATTAGTTTACCTAAATCTTCATTGGCAGCAAAAATAATAATCTCTTTAAATGTAGGGTCAACTTCGTGAACCTCTACTTTTATACTATCAGGTTGTGAAACTATAAGTTTAGTATAGTCTGTTATAAAATCAACTATCATAAAAATTACTTTTTAGCTGTAAGCTTAGCAACTCTTTCAGAAGCTTTAGCACCAACGCTTAACCAGTAATCTAATCTTTCTTGATCAAATTTTAATACTTTTGGTTCAACTACTGGGTTGTAGTAACCAATTGATTCAATCCAACCTGAATCTCTTCTTTTTCTACTGTCTGTAACAACGATTCTGTAAAAAGGTTTCTTGTTTCTTCCCATTCTTGT
>DAOVXU010000265.1 GCA_030635995.1 Arcobacter sp.
CTTACAGATTATACTTGGCCACTTTTAGCAGCTGTTAAAAACTTTATAATTGATATATCGCCAACCCCTTATCTTACAGATATCCCTATGATAACTGATTTTGCAATTTGGATGATAAATAGTGCTAATGCTTTGATAAACTATGTCCCTGTATTCTTTATACTTTTTGTTTTAATTGCTATTATTGAAGATGTTGGATATATGCCACGAATGGCTTTTATACTTGATAGGATATTTAAAAAGTTTGGACTTCATGGTCAATCTACTCTTCCTCTTGTACTTGGTGGTGCTATGGTTGGTGGTTGTGCAGTTCCTGGGGTGATGGCTACAAAAGGGATAGCTGATGAGAGAGCTAGAATGGCTACAATTTTAACAGTTCCTTATATGAATTGTTTAGCAAAAGTTCCATTTTATACTCTACTTTTAGGAGCATTTTTTAAGCCTGATATGGCGATTATGATGTTTTTTATATCAACAGCTACTATTTTTACAGCTTTAATAGTTGCAAAAATACTTACAAGTACTTTTCTTAGAACACGAGAAACTGCACCATTTGTTATGGAGCTTCCACCTTATCATCTACCAACTTTTAAAGGGGTAATTATAAGTGCAGCTCAAAGGGTATGGATATATATTTATAAAGTTCTTACAATTGTTTTAGCCGTTGCTATTGTTTTATTTGCAATGTTACAGTTTCCTGGGATTAGTGATGAATCAAAAATAAAATATGATAATGAACTAACAAAAGGTTTAAATACTTTTGATAAAAAAGTTAAAAAAAGTAAATATTATCAAGAGGTAGATACAAAAGATGAGATAGCGGACCTTTTAAATTATTATGATGGTTATAAAGCAAAAAGAATGGCAACAACTTCAAAAAGTGGAGCTATTGCTATTGATGAGAAGTACAAAAATATAAATACAAGTTATTTTAAATTTATCAAGCCTAAAAAAGATAAAGATGCTAAAAAGATAAATAGAAGTTTACGAAAACTAGCAAAAGTGCGAAATAGAATTCTAAGAAATATCAAAAATGAAAAAGTTGAAAATTCACTTTTAGGGATGGCTGGTAAATCTGTTGAACCTATTACAAAATATGCAGGATTTGATTGGAAGATAAATGTAGCATTTTTAAGTTCATTTGCTGCAAGAGAGAGTGCTGTTGCTACTTTAGGAAGTTTATATGAAAATGGAAAAGTAGAAAATCAACGAGCAGAAGAAGCTATGGCACAAAATAGTGGATATACACCACTTCACGCTGTTGCTATTATAATTTTTATGTTACTTACTCCACCTTGTATAGCAACTATGATAGTTGTGAAGATGCAAACAAATAGCTATGGATGGATGATGTTTGCTACATTTTTTCCTGTATTTTTAGGGGTAACTATCTCTGGTATGGTATTTACTTTAGGAACGATGTATGGTTGGAGTGGAGTTGATGCTATGACATATTTTTATCTAAGTGTTGCTTCTATTGCAATTATTCTTGGTCTTTGGCCATCTAAAAGTATAAATTGGCAAGGTGGAATAAAAATACCTAAAAAAAATCTAATGAAAGGAGAAAACCAAAATGATTAAAAAAGTAATATTTAGTTTAGC
>DAOVXU010000180.1 GCA_030635995.1 Arcobacter sp.
TAATTATAGAGAAAGACCCAGAGATTGTAAAACTTGCTGAACTACAAAATTTAAATATAATAAAAGATGATGCAACAGATATAAATCTTCTAAAAAAAATAAATATAAATAATAGAGTCAAATCTGTAATAGTTCTAACAAATGATGATACAGTAAATCTATCAATTATACTTGCAATAAGAAGTCTAAATAAATCTATATCAATAATATCAAGATGTAATAGATACAAAACACAAGATAAACTAAAAATTGCAGGTGCTTCTACACTTATAGGGATAAATGAATCTTCAGCATTAGTTGCCCTTGGATATTTAAAAAGTCCTGTTGCCTTTGAAGCGATAGATGAAATTCTTATAGATTATAAAGGTGCTACTATGGGTGAGATAGAGATATTTGAAAACTCTGCATTTATAGGTGAAAAACTATCTTTAGTTGATTTTGAAAGATTTAATATAAATTTTATAGGTATTATCCATGATAAGAAAGAGAACAATTTTATATTCAATCCTAATCAAGAGGATATTATACTCAAACAAAAAGACTTTTTAATCATTATTGGATATGAAAGAACTATAAAAGACTTCAAAGTTTATATCCAATCAAAACAAAGTATAAGGTGATAATATGATTATAATATTTGGATATAGTAAATTAGCCTCAGAGATAATCTACTTATTAAATAAAGAGAATTATGATTATCTATTAATAGAACCAAATGAGAAAGAGTATCAAGAGGCATTAAAAGATAAAAATATTAAAGAAATATATCAATATGAATGTTATGATGATGATGAACTTATAAGTTTAGGGATAAAAAATGAAAATATAGAAGCACTATTTTGCCTACATTTAGATTTTAATAAAAATCTATTTGTAACACTAAGTGGTAGGAATTTAAATAAAAACTTACAAATCATATCTCTATCATCTAATACAAATGAGACAAAAAAGCTAAAATTAGCAGGTGCAACAAATATAATAAATCCATACGATATAGCAGGTATGAAGATATTTAGAAAATTACACAAACCTCTAGCAGTAAAAATACTTGATGATATTTTATATAGTAGTTCTGATTTAAGAATCCAAGAGATTACTATAAAAGAAAATACTATTTTAGATGGTACATATTTTAAAGATTTAAAGATAATCAAAGATTACAATCTAGTTTTATTAGGTATCAAAGATGTTGAGATTAGTACAGCTTTTGTATTTTCTTCGCAAGGGATAAATCATAAAATTGATACAGGTGATACCATTGTAGTACTTGGAAAAGATGAAGATATAAAAAGATTAAAAGAAACAATAGACAAGGTTTAAAATGACACAAGAAAATTTCACAAATGATATACAAAAAGTATATGACTATATTACAAATAAAAAAGCAAATATAAACAAACTATATGAATACTTAGAAACAAAACAATATGATAAATTAACTATTATTGATGATTTTACAAAACAATTAAATTTAACTCTAACAGATGATTTAAGAGTAGCACTTGTAGGAAGAGTTGTAAGTTTAAGAGATGATAGCTTAGTTCAAGTTTTAAAGAAAATGGATAAAAGTGATGATGAGATAATAGTACTTGTAGAGATTGCTTATAAGTTTGTAAGGGATTATTGGACTGCTTATCATCAAGATACAATTGAATTTATAGAGAAAGAGCAACTCCTTACAACATTTTATGAAGCTGTATTTAAAGGTGTTTACAATGTAGGTATCGCTATGTCACTATGGCAAAGTTCTTGGACAAAAAAGATTATAAATACAGTTAATAAAGATTTAATTGGCACTCATAAAACAGATGAAAAAGTTATGGAGTATTTAGAAAAAAATAACCTTTTTGATATAGGACACGATGAGCAGACCGCTGATAGAAGTTACTCTATTTTAGTAAAAGATGGTAAAAACTATAAAAATAAAGCTTATAAAGAAGCTTTTAAAACTGAAGTTGATGCAGTTATTGACGCTTTAGAAGATTTTAGTGATAATTTAATAGACCTTGAAGATGATATTTATAATCAAAAATGGGAATTCGTACACTATATCCAAGCACTTATAACTGCTTTTAGTGAAAAAAGAACCAATAGACTGGTTCACTATTGGGCAGAGGTAGATAGAGCTTGGATGAAGATAACTACACCAATTCAAATAGGACACCCACTAGAATATTATGAAGATCATTATAGAAAAGCAGTTGCTTTAGAGTGGGATATAAGACTAACTAATCCACAATATCAAAAAGAGAATATACGAGCTTCAAAACTTGAAACTATGTTTAAAACTATCCATAATGATATAGATAAAGATGGTTCAAAAAAAGATATTTATGATTTCTCTTTAAAAAGTTTAAAAAAAGTACAACTATACCTTGGTCGCCCTGCCCTATTTTTTGGTGCAGAGTTCAATGGTCTATTTTCAGCACAAGTTGTACCAAATGATGAAAAAGTATCAGCCGAATTTGGTAAAAAAATATTTGCATTTAGTGATGAGATACTTCAAGGGCAAAGAGCTAAACCATTTTTAAAACTTTCAACTGAAATATTAGGACAAGAGTTTTTAACAAAAGATAGAAATTTCTTATTTAAAAATAGTACAGATTGGCATAAAGTTTATGATATAACAACTATTGGACATGAATTTGGTCATATCTTATGGTGTGATGAAAATACAGAGATGATTATGAATCAAAGTGCAAACTTTAAAAATATCGAAGAGTTCAAAGCAACAACTGGTGGACTTGTATCATTCTTTACAGATATAAATGATGATGAAAAATATTTAGAAGAATATGTAATAAATGATACAATTAAAAGAGCAATAGGACTAATAGGATGGATGGAAGTTGATGAAGTTCAGCCATATTATTGTGAAGGACTTATCCATCTAACTGGACTTTTTTTAAGTGATATTTTAGTTTGGGATAGTGATACTAAACAGTTAACTATAAACAACAATGATAAAAATATAGCAAAACTTAAAGAATGGTATATCCAAACTTATTCATCTTTAGCTTCTCATTATTTAAATAAAAAAGATGCTTTAGTTTGGTTAAATTTATATGCAACAAAAGAGAATAAATATTTCTTACCAAATAATGAAAATATTAAAGATTTTGCTTTATACTATTTTGATAGATATAAAGCGATAGGTCAAGAGTTGGATACAACAGATAATAAAAACAATTATCTATAATAAATGAAAAATCTAAACCAAAATCTACCATCCCCTTGCTATGTATGTGAAGAGGAACTTTTAGAAAAAAATTTAAAACTTTTAAAATATATTCAAGATGAAGCAGAGGTTACAATACTTTTAGCTTTAAAAGGTTTTGCACTTAGAAGTACTTTTGATATATGTAAAAAATATCTTAAAGGGTGTTGTGCAAGTGGGCTAAATGAAGCCCGTTTAGCTTACAATGAATTTGGTGGTGAAGTACATACTTATAGCCCTGCATTTAAACCAAATGAATTTGAGGATATAGTAAAAATATCAAACCATATAGTTTTTAACTCATTTGCCCAATTTGAACTTTACAAAGACAAAACAACAAAAAGCAATTCATTAGGATTGAGAATAAATCCATATCCCTTCAAGTCATTGAACCATTTTACAGTACTCGTGGTTATCATTTTTATTGCTCCTTTATAGTTAATTTATGGGAGTACTCGAAAAAGCGATCCGATA
>DAOVXU010000015.1 GCA_030635995.1 Arcobacter sp.
GTAAGGTATAAATCTGAATGATCTCCATTTACATTTAATGGTGCAGCTAATGCTCTATTGATTAGACATAAAACAACTGGCATTCTCATCCCTGATGCTTGATAAAGAACCTCTATCATTAAAGCTAATCCTTGAGAAGCAGTTGCAGTTGCTGCTCTAGCTCCTGCTGCACTTGCCCCTACACATCCTGACATTGCTGCATGTTCAGATTCAACCATTACGATTTCACCATCAACATATCCATTTGCATGTAAAGTTGCATACCCTTCTACTGTACCAGTAGAAGGTGTAATAGGATATGCAGCCATTACATCAACACCAGCTTGTCTTAGAGCTTGAGCATTTGAAGCATTACCATCCCAAATTTCAACAGCATTTAATTCCATTATTTTTTTATTTTGTGCCATACCTACTCACCTTTCTTTTTTTTCTCTGGCCATTGGTTCAGAGCATCTTCATTTTTTAAATTTTCATCAAACATTACAAGTGATTTTGGATTTGTAGGACAAACTTCCGAACAAATTCCACAACCTTTACAATGGTCATAATCAATTCCTACCATCTCTTTATCTCTTGAGATAATAGATGTATCTGGACAATATAACCAACAATTTTGACAATCAATACATAGATCAACATTCCAAACTGGTTTTACAACTCTCCAATCACCTACATATTTATTCATAGAATTTGTTTCTGCAATTGCTCTATTTTCTGGTTGAACATTAACTACAGTATGGTCAATATCTTCTTCAAAAGAATAAACAGCCGCACCAGGAATTATTTCATCCCAACCCATATCCCAAATAGAATTTTCAAACTTATCTGTACTTCTATATAAATTAGTTGCTACTTCATTATGTTGTGCCATATTTAACTCCTATTCCACTTCATCGTAAGCTCGCTGAATAGCAAGCATATTAGCATCAATAATTTTTTGAGGTAATTTTGCAAGAACTGATTTCATAGCTTCTTTAAAATGTTCTATTTCAAACATCCCACTTACCTTCATAAAAGCACCAAGAACTGGTGTATTTGGAATTGGTCTTCCAATAGTTTCTTGTGCAATTTTTAAACAATCAACAACAAATACTCTATCTTCAATACCTTGTATTGCAGGAATTAATTCAATTAATTCTGCTTTATTTAAATGTGAAGTAATAATATATTGTGTCGTATCTTTACCATGTTCAGTAATATCATCTGTAAAAGCTAATCCTGGATCAATAACAAATACATAATCTGGATGCATATATTTTTCATGATTTAAGATTTGCTTATCATCAATTCTGTTATAAGCAGTCATTGACGCACCTCTTTTTGCAGAACCATAAAAAGCAAATGCTTGTACTTGCTTCCCTGTTTCAGCAACAACAGAACCCAATCCTTTAGCTCCTGTTACAGCACCTTGTCCAGCTCGACTATGCCATCTAATTTCTAGCATATTTTCTCCTTATCTTTTAATTTCAAAATAATTTATATCAATTCTAAGCTAATACAACTTATAAGATGCTTTATTTTTAACTATTTTTTATACTTTTTACAGCTTCTAAAGAATTTGAAACAACAATAGAGGTATATTGTTTTAATTCTTCAATTTTACCATATCCACATAAAACTCCAATACCTTTTATACTAGCATCTCTAGCTGCTATTAAATCTAGTTTCGTATCCCCTACCATATATATATCATAGTTACCATTTGTTACATCCATTATATCCATTGCCTTTAAAACAGGTTCTGGATGTGGCTTTGGATTTTCCACCTCTTGCCGACCAATTATACATTCAAAATATTTCATAATATCCATATCTTCTAATAAAGGGATAGTATATTGGGTTGTTTTAGTTGTAACAATACCAAGTCGAGCAAAACTACTTGCTAACTTTAAACTTTCAATTGCATCATCCAATAATGTAGTTTGATCCAATGAAATTTCTCTATATCTCATCTTATATGTATCAACAAAATCCCAAATCTTAGTAGTTGGTACACCTAACTCTTGATACATAATTTCTAAAGGATAACCAATAACATTTTTGATATCCTCATCATCTCCCTTAAAATCAAATTTCATCTTTTTAAAACTATGATTAAATGTACCAACAATTGCATCTGTACTATCTATAAGCGTCCCATCAAGATCAAATAATATCACTTTTTCTTTCAAATTTTTCCTTTTAACTTTTAACCTAAAATACTCTATTAATACTTTATTAATATAAAAATGTTAATATTCCACCATCTTATAAAAGAATAGCTTAAATAAATAAATATTATACAAAGGTAGAAAATGAAAAAAATGAAAGTTATAGCGCTTACAGCATTAATAACAATCCCAATAACATTAATGGCAGATATGGACAGATGTGTTTCTTGTCATGGTGTAGATTTCGAAAAAAAAGCTTTAGGGGTTAGTAAAGTAGTTAAAAATATGTCAGAACAAGAGATCAAAACTGCACTTGATGGATATAAAAAAGGTCTTGGTGGAGTTATGAAAGCTCTTATGATAAAAGAGGTAAATTTAGGTGTTGATACAGATGCCATGGCTGCTGATGTATATAGTGAATCAAGAACTAAAGGATTTGAAGAACCAACTGATGAATTTATTTTTCAAAAAAGACTTAGCGTAAGAACGCTACATAAACTTAAAATGAATATTAAAAAAGCAAATCCTAAAAAAGATATGAAAAAAATAGTTTCTCAAATCAAATCAATTGCATTTACAATGTATACTTATGATAATTTGCTTAAAGAAAAAATTAACTTTAAAACAATAAAAGCGAGTAAACAAAAACTAACTATGGCTAATATTTTAAAAAGTGTGAAAAGTGTGAAAACTTGTATAGATCATTCATTTAGTGAAAATGAAATTGTAAAATGTAGAACTGAATTTTTAAATCTAGCAGGAACAATTACTAGAAATGAAGAGAGAAAGATAAAAAAGAAACAAAAAGCAAATAAACCACCAATATATACAGGTGCTGATTCTGTAGATATGACAAAATATTTAAAGTAATTATTTTATCTATAAAAAAAGGGAAGATGAATTTCATCTTCCCTTTTTTATTTAGTAACATTATAAACAAGAACAAAAGTTCTTGTTAGACTAAAAAGTAATTATTACTTTTTAGTGCTTGTAACTAGACTTGTAAATGATGCAGCATCATTCATAGCCATATCTGCTAATATTTTTCTATCTAAAGTAATATCAGCTACTTTTAATGCATTCATAAATCTTGAGTATGTTGTACCGTTCAATCTACAAGCTGCATTGATTCTTACTATCCAAAGTTTTCTGAAATCTCTTTTTTTCTGTCTTCTATCTCTATATGCATATTGAAATGCGTGCGCAACAGCTTCAGCAGCTTTTCTAAAGTGTTTTCTTCTTCCACTATAGAAACCTTTTGCTAATTTTAATATCTTTTTGTGTCTTGCTCTTCTTGTTGTACCAGTTTTTACTCTAGGCATATTTTTTTCCTTTACTTGACCATCATACTTTTATATGTAGGTGTTAATACAATTTTTGTATTAATCTTGTCCGAATTAAATCGGAGGGACTATTTAAAAAAAAGTTATTTAGCTTACGCTAAGTTTAACATTCTTTTTACTCTTGTAGAATCAGTTGAATCCACTGTTTGTGGACCTCTAAGAGCTACTTTTCTTGATTGATCTTTTTTAGTAAGAATATGACTTCTAAAAGCACTTCCTCTTTTAATTTGTCCATTTTTCTTAACTTTAAATCTTTTCTTAGCTCCGCTATTTGTTTTCATCTTTGGCATAGTATCGAATCTCCTTTCATAAATTTGTAATCTACTTATTACATAAAGTCGTGAATTTTACTTAAGATTTGCTTTATTTTAAGTTAAAGAGATATATTTTATATAAATATGCTAAAATTCTTTAATGAAAAATATATCAATCTTTGGAACTTCTAGTGATAGTGGTAAATCAACTTTAACATTTATAATTGCTAAATTCTTACAAAATCAAGGTTATAAAGTTGCACCTTTTAAAGCACAAAATGTATCAAATAACTCAATAGTTGCAGATGATGGTAGTGAATTAGCTATCGCTCAAGCTTTTCAAGCTGAAGTTTTAGGGGTAACCACCTCCTTCCTTTTAAATCCTGTTTTACTCAAAATTGAGGGAGAGGGTAGAACTCAACTTATTATTAATGGTAAAGCTAAAAAAACTTTAACTCCAAGGGAATACTATCAAGATATTGATACTTTAAAACCAATAGTTGAAAAGGCATTTAAAAAACTTTCACAAACTGTAGATATAATTGTAGCAGAGGGTGCAGGTAGTCCTGTAGAACTTAATCTTATGAATAAAGACTTATCAAATATTTATATTGCAGAGACTTTTGATACTAAAATAATACTTGTAGCAGATATAAGTTTAGGTGGTGTTTTTGCATCTATTTATGGTACTTACAATTTACTTCCTACAAAATTTCAAAAAAATGTAATAGGTGTAGTTATAAATAAATTCCGTGGAGATAAAACACTTTTTGATGATGGGATAAATATCATTGAAAAAGAGTTTAATATACCTGTACTAGGAGTATTGCCTTATAATAGTTTAAATCTAGGCTTTGAAGATAGTGCTAGTTTATTTAACTATACTCAAGATAAAAAAAATTATATTTTAAGTATTGGAATTATAGCTTATCCAAAAATGAGTAATTTCAATGATTTTGAGCCATTAATAGCAGATGAAAATTTAAATGTCGAATTTATAAAAGGAAATATAAATCTTGATAGTTTTGATATGGTAATTTTACCAGGAAGTAAATGTGTTATTGAAGATCTAAGATGGATGAAACAAATTGGGCTTTTTAATAAATTACAAAAAACAAATAGCTTTATATTTGGTATTTGTGGTGGTTACCAAATGATGATGGGTAGAATCTGTGATAAATATGGGATAGAAAATGAACCCACAAAAGATAATGGATTGGGATTTATAAAAGATAAAGTATTGTTTAAAAAGAAAAAAAATCTAAAAAAAGATATTTTTGATATTTTTGATTTAAAAGTTGATGGCTTTTTAATGCACAATGGAGTTTCATATAAATATCCACTTTATTTTCAAAATAAACAAATAGCAGGGACTTTTGTCCATAAAGTATTTGATAATGATAATATTAGAGATAAATTCTTTAAAGCTTTAGATGATCGATATAAGAAATTTGATTATACAAAGTATAAAAAGTATAAAATAGATAGTTTTGTAGATGATATGATAAATTATATAGATAAAGATAAAATTTTAAATTCTATATAGCTAAATAATTAAGATATAATGCAAATATATAAATAAGGACAGATAATGGAAAATTTAATGAGAAACTATATTTTAAAAAATATAAGTAATACGATGATAGATATAGAAGAGTTTATAGCACTTTATAATGATGGAAAAGCTGAGCTTGTAGATGTAAGAACTCCAATAGAAACTAAAATTTGGCAAATAAATTTTGGTTTACAAATACCTGCGAATGAATTGCCAGATAGATTAGATGAACTTCCAAAAGATAAAATTATTATTTGTGCTTGCCCTACAATAGATAGATCAATAGTTGCAAGAACTTATCTTGCATCAGTTGGTATTGAAACTAAATATCTTAAAGGTGGGTTATTAGGGATGATGGAGAGACTTAAAGGTGGAAAAGTTAAAGATTTAAAAATTTAATTCTTACAAAAAACAACTTCAAATTCCAAATAATTTAAAGGGTACTTTTTATATAAAGCTTTTGCATCTTTAAAAGAGAGTTTTATATCCCCTTTTACCCCTGAGTTTTTAATATATTTAAATAACTCTTTTTTATTATCAAATTCTATTTTATAATTAAACACCTCAAAAATTGTATTTTTATCTGCTTGTAAAAAGGCCTCTTTAATCTGCTCTAAACTTAAAATAGATGGTTTTTGATTTGTAATCTTATAGATACTTTTAAATGTATTAGAGGTAAACAATACAGCATCTATTTGTTTTGTTATTTTTGATAATCTGGTTACCAAGAGTGGTAAGTCTTTTGACCACTGCATTGCTGATGAAGAGATAACTAAATCATACACTTCATCTTCTATATCTTTATGATATTCATCACTATCAAAATCAAAACATTTAATTTCGATATTTTTATTTCGAGGATGAAGTTCACACATAGAAGATGAAAAATCAATAGCTTTATAATACTCAATATTCCAATCAATATGTCTAAATATCTGCCCCGAACCACAACCTAATTCCAGTATTTTTTTAGGTTTATTTTTACACTCTCTTACTAACGCTTTAGATACTATTCTTTGAATTATATTATTATCATCATAATCTTTTGCATGCTTAGAAAATTCACTTTGAGTACTCAATTAAATGCCTCCAAATAATTTAACTTGCACATTTAACACAATATACACTTTCTGGTCTAATTAAAATTCTACCTATAGGAATTTGTTCACCACAACCAATACATATTCCAAACTCATCACTACCAACTTTAGTTAACGCATTATTTAAACTATTTAATCTTAATTGTGCCTGTTTTAGAGAAGCTTCAATAACGCCTTTAGTATTTATAGCATCCATTCGAGTTAATCTACCCAAAGATACATCTGGCTCAATAGGTTTATTTTGTTCAGCTAAATCTACTATTGATTTTTCAGTTTTTGCAATCTCCGTAAATATAGCTTTTTTTATATCATCAATATTCATAAAAATATTATAGCTAAACAAAACCAAAAAATGTTTAGAATTTAACTTTTAATATGCTACTTAAAACTTGATTTATCTTTATATTAGTAAAAATAGGATAAAATCGCAATAATTATTTCTACCATATAAATATTGGTAACACAAAGCAAGGAAAATATATGACATCGACATTATTAATAGTACAATTTGTTTTAGCTATTATTATTACAATTACAATTCTACTTCAAAAAAGTTCTAGTATGGGACTAGGAGCTTATAGTGGTAGTAACGAAACTATGTTTGGAGCAAAAGGACCAGCGAATTTTTTAGTTAAATTTACATTTGCAATGGGGATACTATTTGTTATAAATACAGTTACTCTAGGTTACCTTTATAACCAAACAAGACAACAAAGTGTTGTAGATACAATTAATACAAACTCATTAATTCCATCTTCACCAGCACCTTTAGTTATGCCAGTAGCTCCCGTAGCTCCATCTGCACCGACTACAGTAAAATAATATTTTTATGAGATATCTATTTTTTATATTTATCTCATACCTATATTTACAAGCAAATGCACATATTTTTGTTTATCATAGATTTGCAGATATAAAACATCCAACTACAAGTACTTCAATAGCTGAACTTGAAAAAGAGTTTAAGTATTTTCAAGATCATAACTATAAAGTTGTCCCTTTAGAAAGAATTTTAGATAAATTAGAAAAAAAAGAATCTATCCCCTCAAATTGGATTGCATTAACAATAGATGATGCTTATAAAAGTTTTTATCAAAATGCTTTACCTATATTTAAAAAATACAAATATCCTTTTACACTATATGTTTATGTAAAGGCAACAGATAAAAAATATGGTGATTTTATGACTTGGGATGAGATAAAAGAAACTGATAAATATGGAACAATTGGATTACACTCTTATAGCCATCCAAGACTTACTAAAATATCCACTAAAGAGATAAAAGAAGATACTCAAAAAGCTTTTGATATTTTTCAAACTAAAATGGGGTATAAGCCTATAACATATGCTTACCCTTATGGGGAATATGATGATAGAGTAAAGAATACTTTAAAACAATTTAACTTTAGAGCAATCATAAATCAAAGTACAGGTACAGTGACTAAAAATTCTGATATATATGATATACATAGACTAGCTTTAGTTGGCGATGTTAATATAAATCATAAACTAAGATATAAAACTTTTAATGCAACTTGGATTGAACCAAAAATATTCCCTACTGATGGAGTATTAAAACATATCAAAGCAAAAGTAGATCCAAAGATTAAAAAACTAAAGTTATATATCACAGGTGAGGGATGGCGAGATATTAAAGTAGTAAATGGTATAGTTGATGAAACTGTAAGTATATATTTAAAAAGAGCAAGAACTAGGATTATGTTAGGGACTGATGTTTTTACAATATCAAATAAAATAATAATAAAAGGGACAAAAAATGGTAAATGAAATTTATGACAATATGAAAGAGGGTATGGATAAGGCTTTAGAGTCTTTAAAACACAACTATCAAACACTAAGAACTGGTAAAGTACAAACTTCTATTTTAGATAATATTACTATTGATTATTATGGTACACAAACTGCACTTTCTCAAGTTGCAACAATACTTTCTCCAGATGCAACAACTATCAATATCACTCCTTGGGAAAAACATCTTGTAGGTGATATTGAAAAAGCGATTTCATCAGCAAATATAGGTGTAAATCCAAATAACAATGGAGAATCAGTACAATTATTCTTTCCACCTATGACAGTTGAACAAAGAGAGATAAGTGCTAAAGGTGCTAAAACTATGACTGATAGTGCAAAAGTAGCTATTAGAAATATTAGAAAATCTGCAAATGACAAAATCAAAAAACTTGAAAAAGATAAAGAATTAACAAAAGATGAAAGTAAAGCTGGGCAAGATGAAGTTCAAAAAATTACTGATGGTTACGTTACAAAATCTGATGAAATTTTAAAAGCTAAAGAGATAGAGATTTTAAAGGTATAATAATGAATGTAGAACAAATATATAGAGATAGTCAAGCACTACTTCAAGGTCACTTTAAATTAAGTTCAGGTAACCACTCTGAATTTTATCTTCAAAGTGCAAAAGTTTTAGAAGACCCTAAAACTGCTAAATTATTAGCTGAAGCACTTGCATCTCAAATCAAACAAAGTGGTATCAAGATTGATGCTGTATGTTCTCCTGCTTTAGGTGGAATTATTGCTGGTTTTGCACTTGCAACAGCACTTGATGTTAGATTTATCTTTGCAGAAAGAGTTGATGGAGTGATGAGTATTAGAAGAGGCTTTGAAGTTAAAGATGGTGAAAACTATGTAATGTGTGAGGATATTATCACTACTGGTGGTTCTGCACTTGAAGCTGCAAAGCAAGTTGAAAATGCTGGTGGAAATATCGTAGCATTTGCAGCTTTAGCAAATAGAGGTTTCTGTACAAGAGTTGGAAATGATTCTAAGGCAAAAGAAAACTGTAAACTTCCTGCAAATACTCCACTTTTTGCATTAGATGATTTTACATTTGAGATGTATGCTCCTGAAGATTGTCCACTTTGTAAAGAGGGAAAATCTGAAGCTTATAAACCAGGAAGTCGTGGTAACTAATTTTGAGTAGATGGAGAGATATAAAAAAGGGAAAGATTGAACAAAATCCCAAAAAGGATAAAAAAATTCAAAAAGAACCCTCTTTTTGTGATTCTACTTTAACAAATAGAATGAAAGCTTTTATAACTGATTCTTTTATGGTAATGATGCCATTGATGTATCTTGTATCATATATTGTAATAGGATCATTAGAAGAGTTTTCTCAAAATAAACTGATGGGCTGGCTATATATCCTTATCCCTCATTTTGCTATCACTGTGAGTTTTTGGTACTTTAAAGCTCAAACTCCAGGATTAAAAGCTTATGAACTATCCATTGTAAATAGTACTACAGGGGGAAAACCATCTGTTTTTGCTTTAATTAATAGATATATATTTACCACTATCTCTATGATGTTAATTTTACCTCTTTTTGTTCCATACCTAAATAAAGAAAAAAAAACTCTTCAAGATATAGTATCAAGTACTTGTATTAAAAACACATCTAACGAAACTTTATAAGATAAAAGAATAGATGCTCTTTTTTAAATTAAGTGCATTTTATTTTTTCTATTTTTCTGCTGTTGGTGTATATATAATATTTTTACCAAAAGTATTAAATGATATTGGATATAGTACTGTTGATATTGGAATTATCTTTGCTCTAGCTCCTCTTATGAGGTTTCTTACCCCTTTTTTATTTCTAAAACATATTAAATTAGATCAAAAAATATTTAAATCAACTTTATTATTAGCTGTACTTTCAGCATCCACTTTTTACCTTACAATTGATAATTTTTATATCTTTTTACTTAACAATGCTATTTTAGGTATCTGTCTTAGCCTTATACTGCCATATATAGAGATAATCTCACTCAACCATCTAGGTGGAGATAGATATGGTAAATCAAGGCTTTATGGTTCTATTGGATTTATGCTGATTGCACTATTACTAGGAAAATATTTATCTGAACCTTATATTGCCCTACACTATTATTTAGGTGCAACAATTATTACGGCAATATTTTCTATTTTACTTATAAAATATGATGAGGCTGAACACAAAAGTAATCCAGATGATGATAAATTTAGTATATTTAAATATCTACCATTTTGGATTAGTTTATTTCTTATGCAAGTTAGTTTTGGTGGATTTTATAACTTTTTTACTATCTATGAAACTGCACAGGGTATAAGCTTAGAGGTAATTAGCTACCTTTGGACTTTTGGTGTATTATGTGAAATAATAATGCTATATTTTCAAGCACCACTTCTAAAAAAGAATCTTCTAAATATTATAAAATTCTCTATTTTAATTACAGCTTTTAGATGGTTACTTCTATATCTATTTCCAGATAATTTATATATCTCATATTTTTCACAATCAATCCATGCTGTTAGTTTTGGACTCTATCATAGTGCAGTTATAATATATCTATACTCTTTATATTCAAATAAAAAATTAGCACAACAATTTATGCTAGGTGTGGCATATGGACTAGGTGGATTTGTTGGTGCATTAATCGCTGGATATACTTATGGCGAATATCTATTTTTATTCTCAAGTATTATTGCATTATTTGCATTTATATCTTTATCAAAGTTAAAATAAATTAATAATATTTCAACAAGCTTATTGGGTACATACCATATTTCTACCATTTTCTTTTGCTTTATATAAAGAATCATCACATCTCTTAAAAATTGTTTCCAATGTATCTCCCTCAACATATTGAGCAATTCCAAAACTTGCTGTGATACCACCTGCTGTTGGATGAGATAATTCTTCTACACCCTTTCTTAACTTTTCACATACATTTTTAACATCATCTTTATTTGTTTGAGGGAATAATATCACAAATTCTTCTCCACCCCATCTAGCAAATGTATCTGTATCTCTTACATTATTATTTAAATATTGTGCTAACATTATTAAAACTTCATCACCTACTAAATGTCCATAAGTATCATTAAAATTTTTAAAATGATCAATATCTACAATAGCCACACTTAATGCACCTTTATATCGTATATCTCTTTTTAATTCATGTTTAATAATTTCATCAAATTTATTTCTATTATATACATTAGTTAAGCCATCAATATAAGCTTTTTTTTGTATCTCTTTCTCTTTCTCTTTTAATTTTGTAATATCAGTTAAAGTTACAAGATATTCATCTATTTCAATATCTGAAGTTTTTGTAATATTTATATTAAATGCCCTTCGATGAGTCGTGTCATCTAAAATACTTACAACTTGTTCTTCTTTATTTGTCCTTGCAATTAATTTTGGAAATGTTTCACCTTGTAGTAATAAACCTTCATGTAAATAATTATCTAAATAAGAAAAAACATACAACAATTGATTGTTCATTTTATTATTAAACTCTTCGTCATCCTCAACATTAAAAAAATCTTTAAATCTTTTATTTGAAAATATTACTGCTTTAAAATCTGTTACAAAAATTATATCATCTGTTGAACTTAAAATATCATTTAACAATTTATGATCTTTTTTTACAATTTGTTCTATTAAAACTTTTTTATATATTAAATAAGCCATTAATAAAAATATTATAAATGCAACTGTTCGTACTAGTAAATTACCTTTAAAAGTACTATTTAAAAAATCACTTTTTTCATAAGAAACCAACCATGCTAAAGTTTTTCCTTTATCCATATTTTTTATTGGAAAAAATGATATTATTTCTATATTATCAGATACTGTATAAACTGCAAATTTTTCACCTTTACTTATTCCCAGATCAATCTCTTTTCGTATAGGTAATAGTTTAGTTTGATTGTCAATTATACATCTTTTTTTTGTATGAATTCCACTCATTGCCAACATATAATCTTTATGTTCACTACTTTGTAAATATTTTACAATTAAATCATCTCTTTGCCATGTTTTACTATCAAATATTTGTTTATTTATAATAAAATGTGTATGTATTTTACTTTCATTATTTAAATATTTCTGAAAATGTTCACTAGAATATGAAACCTCCATAGCCCCTAAATATTCACCCTTGGTCTCACAATCATCTAGTGTATTAAATATTGGATATATATTTCTAAAACCATGAGTTGTTCGACCCTGAACAAAGCCATAAGTAGCTTCTTTTGTTTTATTTGTATATTTAAAATCTTCTCTAGTAGTTGTTAAATCATCTCCATACTTACTTGGTTTATGCATTCTTAAAAATGATCTATTAGAGGGTAATACAAATTGATATTGCAAAACACCTTTTGCCTGCATTATTTTATATTTATTTTTTAATAATTGATAAAGTTTTTTTCTTAAATTATCTTTCTTTTGTTTATTTGCATTTTTTATTTGTGAAAATATTTTTATAAAATCTGGTTTGACAATTGTTGATTCATACACAGCATTTGCAACTATCTTTTGATGATGACGGAGTATATCAAAATGTGTTTCAAGGTTCTTAAGATTTATATCTATTGATATTTTTACCCGTTGTTGCTTATTTAGTTCTGTAACATAATAAATTATACCATTAGTCAATAATAATATTATAAATAATATAGCTAATAGTTTAACTTTATCCATAGTTCTCTTTATTCTTTTAGTGTTAATATTTTGTATATAACAAATGAGAAAAATAAAGTTATCCCAATTGAAAAATATACTGGAACTGATTTAGTTATAACAAAGACCACAATCAAAATAGCAAATAAAGTTGGAACTTCATTATAGGCTCTAAAAAACTGTCCATTTTTTTTACATTCATCTTTTTGTAATATCTTTCTAAAAGATTCAAGAGAAAAAGAATATGCTATCATCAGAACTAAAACAAGTAATTTTGCTATCATCCACTCTTGTTCTAGTAAAGATGGGTTTAAATATATCAACCATCCACCACTTAATATTGTAGCAATTTTAGCAGGAAAACCAATAATCCTATATATTTTATCCTCTTGCACTTTTACAATATCTGTAAAATCTTTTTTATCATCATTCTCAACATGATACACAAATAATCGTGGCATATAAAACAGTAGTGACATCCAAGACAATACTGCAATAATATGAAAAGCTAATATCTCATAATAATAATCCATCTAAATTTTTCCTTTTATTTTTCTATTCCACTCAGCTAAAGTTTTTTCAAAACCTATTTTATTTGAATAGTAATATTTTATATTTTTATCTAAATAATCTTGCTCTACATATCCACCAAAATCATGTGGATTTTTATATCCAATATGTTTATCTTTAATATTCATAGGTACTTCTAATATTTTACCATTTTGTATCTCATTTAAAGCTTGATTAATAGCACTATAACTACTCCTTGATTTTGGAGAACTTGCTAAATAAACTACACATTGACTTAACAATATTTTTGCTTCTGGAAAACCAATCTTATTTGCACCTGCTTGGATAGAGGTTGCTAATATAATTGCATTTGGATTTGCATTTCCTATATCTTCACTAGCACTAATTACTAATCTTCTTGTAATAAACTCTACACTCTCCCCACCATCAATCAGACGAGCTAAATAATAAATTGAAGCATCTATATCACTTCCACGAATTGATTTTATCATAGCACTAGCCAAATCATAATGACTATCTTTAGAACTTACACCATCTCCCATACTACTTGCCCTTAACTCTTTTAAAAGTTCAACAGTAATATCACTATTCACTTTATAAGCATAATCCAAAAGATTTAATAATGCCCTAGCATCTCCTCCACTTCCATAAAGTAGATACTCTTTTGCCTCATCATCTATAGTTATATTTTCTAAAATAGAAATTGCCCTATTTAAAAGTATAGTCAAATCATCAATTGTATGTGCTTTAAATTCAAAAAGAAAACTTCTTGATCGTATAGCTGATGTTAATGTAAAAAAAGGATTCTCGGTACTTGCTCCAATTACAATTACACTATAATCTTCCATTACAGGTAAGAGCACCTCTTGTTGATTTTTACTAAGCCTATGAACCTCATCTATAAAAATCAACGGTTTCATAAGGGTATTTTCATATCTTTTAAAAACTACCCTTAATTCATCTATTTTAATTGTTGTAGCATTGAAATAATAAAAATCTAATTGCATATCTTGTGCTATAATTTTTGCTAAAGTAGTTTTACCAGTTCCAGGTTTTCCATAAAAAAAAAGATGGGGAATATCTTTTTTTTCTATAAGTTTATAAAGAGCTTTATCTTTTCCTATTAGATGTTTCTGTCCAATAAATTCATTAAGAGTTTTTGCCTTAAGAAGACTCGTCAAATTTTCCATATTCTTTTTGCATACCAGCTATAAAACTTCTTAAATTCTGGTACTCTTTTCTTTCTAAATATCTTGTTTTTCCTGAAGGTAAAGCATTTAGTGTTATTCCACCAAAATCTATCCTTTTCAGATCTTTTACAGGCGTATCAAAATAAGCAAAAAATCTTCTAAGCTCTCTATTTTTACCCTCTGAAATTGACACTTTTAAAATAGAAAAATTATTAGTATTTTTTTGAATATTGTATCCATTAAATGGTGCAAATTCCATAGCTGTAATTTTACTATCTTTATGTCCTCCTGCACTTGCATCTAATAAATTCAAACCATTTTTCATAGCAAGTTCCATATTAGCTGTAATTGGTCCTGCAATTTTTATTTTATAAATTCTTTCAAGATTTGAATGCATAAGTTCATTTGCTATAACAACATCATCAGTTAAAAGGATAACCCCCTCACTAGCATAATCAAGTCTACCTACAGGCATATAATGTGAAAATTTACTAGGTAATGTATCAAATATAGTTTTTCTACCTTGAGGATCTTTTTTAGATACTATCTCCCCTTTTTGTTTATTGTAAACTATCACTGTACTTGGTCGGCTATGATCAATCTTTACAGTTCTACCATTTACTTTTACAATAGTATGAGAATCTACTTTTGTAGCTAAATCTGTGATAGTTTTACCCTCAATTTCAACTTTTCCCTCTTGGATTAATTTATCTGCTTCTCGTCTTGAGAATCTACTATTATGCGATATAAATTTATTTAATCTTATTAATTCTTGTGCCATTATTTTATCCCTGCTTCTATAAGCTTATGTATATGAAGTACCCCATATAATTTATTTTCTTCATCTAATATCAATAATAATTGTATTTTATTATCCTCTATTATCTCCAAAGCATTTGATGCTAATATATTTTTATCTTTTATATGTTTTGGATTTTTAGTTGCGATTTCTTCCACTTTTGTATCAAGTGAAAAATTCTCTTTCATCATATATCTTCTTAAATCTCCATCACTCAGTAATCCAACCACTTTATTATTATCATCAACAACTATTGCATTTCCAAGTCTACCTTCACTCATAATAACAACTGCTTCTTTTAAAGATGTTCCACATGAAACAATTGGAAGATTTTCTTTTTGAAGTAGATCATCCACTTTAATAAACAACTTTTTACCTAAACTTCCACCTGGATGAAATGATGCAAAGTCCTCTTTTTGAAAATCTTTATATCTCATAAGACATACTGCAAGTGCATCTCCAAGAGCCATAGTAAGTGTTGTAGATGATGTTGGAGCAGTATCTAAAGGACAAGCCTCTTTTGTAATATTCACATCTATAAAAACATCTGAATAACTTGCTAATGTAGATTCTTTATTTTTTGCCATTGCAATAAGTGGTATATCAAATCGTTTAAGATGTGGCAATAATTGAATAAGTTCTTCACTCTCTCCACTATAAGAGATTCCCAAAACAATATCATCTTTACCAATCATTCCAAGGTCACCGTGCATCGCTTCTGTTGGGTGTAGGAAAAAACTACTTGTACCAGTACTAGCAAAAGTTGCTGCCATCTTACCACCCACAAGTCCAGATTTACCTACACCTGTAATGATTAATTTACCTTTACTAGAGGCGATAAGTTTTACAGCCTTTTCCATCTCATCAGAGATATTAGAAGCAGACTGTATAAGTTCATTTGCTTCTATTAATAATACATCTTTTGCTATTTGTTTAAAATCCATATAAAACCTTTCCTAACACTAAACACTAACCCCTAATCACTTCTTTACTGTGCAATAATTGTTGGAACAATCATTGGGTATTTTCTATATTTTCTAATACAATGTTTTCTAACTGATTTTCGTAAATCATCTTCTAACGCTCTATTGTTTTCTAAGATACCCTCTTTTACATGAGCTAAATGGTGATCTAACATATCTTCAATCTCTTTTGCAAAATATCTTTCACTTTTAACATCAACTAAACCAAATGAAGTAACTCTTGCAGGTGAAGTTACTTTTCTTTCACTTAAACTTATTTGAGCAACAATCATAACCATACCTTCATTTGCCATTGTTTGTCTATCAAGAACAACATCATTTGCAATTTTTCTATTTCTTTGATTGTCAATAAATGTTTTACCAGTTTTAACTGTTTTAA
>DAOVXU010000264.1 GCA_030635995.1 Arcobacter sp.
ACGAGATAAAAATACGATGGACTTATACATCTAATGCAATAGAGGGAAATACAGTATCATTAGGCGATACTTCATTTATCATAGAGCAAGGTTTGACAGTATCAGGTATAACTTTAAGAGAGCATGAAGAGGTCGTAGGTCATGCAAGAGCTATAGATATAATATATGAATTGTTAAATAAAGATATACTTTTAGAAACAGATATGTTTAATCTTCACAAAGCAGTACAAACAACTTTAAATATTGATATTGAATGTCCATTGGGTGATTATAAAGTTGTAGAAAATGGTAGATATATAAGAGGAGAAAGTGGTAAAAAAGAATTTCACCCTTATCCTCATCCAAATGATATAAAATATCTTATTAATATATGGTTTGATGAATTTAAAGATATCTCTAAACAAAATTTAACTTTTGAAGAAACTGTAAGAAAATATACTAGATGTCATATAGGATTTACTTCTATTCATCCATTTTTTGATGGAAATGGTAGAGTTTCAAGACTACTATCAAATATATATATGCTTAAAAATGGTTTTTTACCAATCATAATAGACAATAAAAAAAGAGATAAATATATAGAACTTCTAATAAAATATAATTTAAGTATAAATGAATTAGATAATAAATCAAGTACAATTATGGAAGAAAATGAATATTTTGATGAGCTTTATGAGTTTTTTAAATCTCAATACCAAAATAGTAAAGAGGTGTTAGATGAAGTGAAAAGTAAACTTAGATAATGGGTTGGAAAGTTATACACCTAACTAAACCTTGTAAAATAAAAGTAAAAAATGAAAATTTAGTTTTATTTTTTTATGAGAGTGAAGATGAGGTAAAAGTAACTTTAAAAGATATAGATTTTATACTTTTTGATAATACACAGTTTAGTATCACTGGTAAATCTATAGAGTTATTGGCAAAAAATAATATAGCAACTCTTTTTATAGATGAAGAGTTTCATCCAAGTGCTATACTTACTCCATATCATAAACATAGTACTATGACAGAGGTTGCTCATATTCAGATAAGCATAACAAAAGAATTTAAAGAAAAAGTTTGGCAAGATATAATTATATCAAAGATACAAAATCAAGCAAAAGTATTAGAGTTTTTTAAATGTGATAAATATATGGAATTGAAAATAATAGCTTCAAAAGTACAACAGTATGATAAAAATAAC
This sequence comes from Arcobacter sp., assembly GCA_030635995.1. Lineage (GTDB taxonomy): Bacteria > Campylobacterota > Campylobacteria > Campylobacterales > Arcobacteraceae > CAIJNA01. The sequence continues at coordinate 1,184 of DAOVXU010000264.1, forward strand.
GATGAAGCTCAAAGTGCAAGAATATATTGGAAATATATATTTAACAATCCTAGATTTAGAAGAGAACAGGGTGCAGAAGATATAGATAATAGTATGTTAAATTATAGTTATGCAATACTTAGGGCTTCTATGGCTAGAAATATTAGTGCTAGTGGATTGCTCCCTATATTTGGTATCTGGCACAACAACAGATACAATGCTTTTAATCTTGTAGATGACTTGATAGAACCATTTCGTCCTATTTGTGATATATATGTAAATATTTTAAGGAAACGATACCTCAATAAAACTTTTTTAGATATTCAGCTCAAAAGAGAACTTGTAGCACTTCTAAGTTTTAGTTGTGTAGAGTTTAAAAATGGAACTATCTCTTTAAATAAAGCAGTTGAACAATTTGTGATAAACTACAAAAAAGCTATGTTTGCAGATGATAATTTGCTAGTAATATATCCAACAATAAATATTGATTTTTTTAAAAATG
>DAOVXU010000234.1 GCA_030635995.1 Arcobacter sp.
AACAAAGTTTCTATTAAAAATCTACAACTTTCAAAATCTTTACAAATTGGTAAGCAAGGTACTAGAATCCTCACGAGAAATTTAAAGAATTTAAAAACTAAGAATTTAAAAGATGATAGACAAATATTAGTAGGAACATATATGATAACAAAAAAACAATTAATATTATTTCTAAAATTAATCAATCTAAAAGATGGGAATACTATAGCAACATCTAGTATAGCTACAATTATGACAGATGAGATAAAAGAGTTAGATGGTATAAATACAAATACAGATCCTATTATATATAAACCTTTTCACTTATAATTTTATACTAACTCTTTTAACATAAGATTATAAGTAACATCACCTCTAAACTCATTTTTCCCAATAGTTGCTAGGAAATTTATTTTATCCCCTAGAAAAATATCATCTATATCTACAAAAACAACCATCTCTATATTTACTTTTCCATTAGATACCATTAGTTTTTTATACTCTTTATTTTTACCAATTAATTTTAACTCAACTATTGTTACATTATTAAATAAAAACAAGGGGAGTTTATTATCAAGTCCAAAAGGTCTAAAACTATTAATAAGAGTAAACAATTCATAACCCACAAATGATAGATCAAGCTCACATAAAATATCTTCACCTATTATTTTTAAAGTTTCTGGAATATTTACAAACTCCTCATTTATTTTTACTTTAAACTCTTCTAGCTTTTTAGTTTCAAGAGATAATCCAGCAGCCCCTTTATGTCCACCATAACCCAGCGTTAAATCTTTAACATTTGTAATTAAATCATATAAATTAACATTTGCTACACCTCTAGCACTACTTTTTGAAATCTCCCCATTTATAGTAAAAACAAAACTTGATTTTTTATATTTATCACATAATTTTGATGCAACTATACCTATAATACCCTCATTCCAATTTTCACTAGCTACAACAATAATATCATCACTTTCATCAACTTGAAGTTTAGCATCTTCAAAAATATTTAACTGCTCTTGCTTTCTTCTATTATTTAACTCAATTAAATAGTCTAAATTATCAGATGCTTCATATAGATCATAAGATAATAAAAACTCTAAAGCGATAGTAGCATCTTCCATCCTACCTGCACAATTTATCAAAGGAGCAATTTTAAATCCTATATCCTCTTCAGATATATCAACTAAATCTAATCTTTCCCGTAATGCTACAATTGAAGGTCTAGTTGATTTTGACAACTCTTTAAGACCTCTTTTTACAATAGTTCTATTTAATGAAACCATAGGCATAATATCAGCAACAATAGCAATAGTAAGAAGATCAAATAGCTCAAGAAGATTGAACTCTAACTTTAACTCTTTTTTAATATTTGCACATAAATACCAAGCTACATTTGCCCCACAAATATCAGAAAAAGGGAAAGGGCAATCTTCCTGTTTTGGATTTATTATTGCATAAGCATCAGGTAAAATATCTCCACAAGTGTGATGATCTGTAATAATTAAATCCAATCCTCTTTGTTTGGCTATATTTGAAGCTTCTATTGCACTTATTCCATTATCAACCGTTATAATTATTCCATCATAAATTAGTTCTAAAATCTTTTGCGATATACCATAACCATGCTCAAATCTATTAGGAATAATATAATTTACCTCAACACCAAGTGCTTTATTAAAAAATTCTACCATAATCGCTGTTGAAGTAACCCCATCAGCATCATAATCCCCTACTATATTTATAGTTTCATCATTTTTTAAAGCTTCAATAATTCTTTTTGTAGCTTTATTTATATCTTTAAATTCATCAGGTTTAGGGATAGATTTTAAAGTAGAAAATCTATCATCCTCGTTCCTTTTTTCTAATACTTCTTTTATCTCATTTATATTTAATTTATCCACAACTTCCTCCAAATAATTTATCCCAAAATAGCAGATAGATATCCAACTACTTTACTATCATCTTTAGTAATATCAGCACTCGTACGATAATCCAGCAATCTACTTTTTAAATTAAACTTATTTGCACTTTGTATCATAGCTTTTACCCCAACTCTACCACAAGCTTCACAACCTTGATTCCAAATATCTATATCTAACTTATCAATAGCTTCTAAACATAAATTATCAAGTTTTAAAGCCTCTTGTTTTGTAAAAAAATGACTTAAATCTGTACTAATAACTATAAAAGTATCTTTATCATTTAAGGCATCATCTATAACTAAACTTATCTCTTTAAAATCAATTTGACCATAAACTATCTCAACAACAGAAATATTCGGAAAAACCTCTTTTATAAATGGTATCTGTACCTCTGTTGAATGTTCACTAAGAGCCTCTGGTATAAAATCTAAGAATTTATATTTATTTAATAATTTTTTAGAATACTCTAAATCAATATTTATAGAACCACAAGGGGTATTATACTGCTCATAGA
>DAOVXU010000043.1 GCA_030635995.1 Arcobacter sp.
TCGTAGGTTCAAATCCTACTTCCGCAACCAATTATTCAAAAAATCATTTAATTACTTAATAAACTAATCTTTAAAATTCTTTTTAACTTTATCATATATAATATCTTCAAGTAAAATTATTGCTCTTGTACCTAAATGTGATGATATTCCTATAAATACTGCTGTGAGTTCTGATGGTATCTCATAATATTTACATAAACAATATGTAAGATAACCAACAAAAGCACTTATAAATATATCTCCAAACCATTCTGCAAATGAAAATCTTTCAATTATTCCTGCTTTTATTTTCCTAATGTGATGAGCAGTCCCACCAACTATAGATAATAAAAGAACCCAAAAATAAACAATAAAATCTTCATTCATAAATTTAACCCCCCTGATTTAAACTATTATTATAAGCTTCTATAACTTCTAGTGTAAAAGTTACAGTTGCAATAGCTTTAACTTTTGGACATTCAATAATATTTACATCAGTATCAGGAGTTATAACATATCAGTTCTTGACTATTTGTGAATATTCTAATTTTTAGAAGTCCCCTTAATCCTAAAATTGAATATTAAAAATGATGCCCTTTACAACTACATTTATATCTACCCTTTATAACTTTGGCAAATATATTTAAACCGATATTATATTTTTTTGCTATTTTTTTGATTTGTTTTTTATATTTTGGATTAAAAGTAAATAACACTTCATACTCTTCCCCACTACAACCAATATCATTCTTCATATCACTTAAAAATTCAAATCCTAGTTTATTTACTTTACTTAATCGTTCCAACTCAAAAAACAATCCATCAGATATATCTAATGCACTATTAATATATGGAGATATTTCGTAAAAAAATCTATCATTTAATTTTGGTGTTATAAATTTTGATCTACTTAGTATTTTTTCATTTTTTAAAAGCTTTTCTAAATCTTTTTTTGTAGTTCCAAGTTTACCTGTATAGCATACTAAATCATCTTTTTTAGTTCCACTTCTATATATAGGATGTGAAGTATAAGAAATAATAGTGATAGATATATCAAGTTTTATATTTGATATAGTATCTCCACCTATTATAATAATCCCATATTGTTTAGCAACCTTTTTAAATCCACCTGCTAACTTTTTTAAATCTTTTTTATTAAAATCTTTTGGAATTGCTATAGTGATTAGTGCATATTTTGGTACTGCATTCATCACTATTGCATCTGATATATTTACAAGCATTGATTTAATTGCAATTTGTTTTAAACTCATCCATTTACGCTTAAAATGGACATTTTCAAAAAAAGCGTCCATACTATAAACATAATTCTCATTTTCATTTAATTTGTTATCTACAACTGCACCATCATCGCCAATAAAAGTATTATTAGCAATTTGCTTTATAAAATAATTTTCTTTATTCATCTAATAGTTTATTTTTATCACTTCTACTTTGAAAATTTAGAATTTTGTACAATTACAGGATACTGATACCCAGGAAAACCAAGATCAAGATCAAGTTCTAATATACCTTCAGCAGTTACTTTATCACCAATTTTAAGATTTTGTGCCACTGCACTTGTCGAAGTAAAAATAATACTATCTTTACCTTGAAAACTACTATTATCAGAAATTGTAATCCAATCTTTTCTCATAATTGCTCTTGTAATTTTTAAAACTGTTCCTTTTACTTTAACCGTTTTACCCTTTAAAGTACTCTTTTTTTCATATAATGCTGATACATTATATACATTGTCATTTGCATTTATTGATACTGCAAAAATAGAAACAACTAGCATTGCCGCTGTTAATAATTGTTTTGAACCTCTTACCATCTATTACCCCTTTATTTTAGTAAATATAATTGTACACTAATAATTTTTAATGGTTGCTTCTGTTTGTAACAAAAATATTTAATTTTATTTATCTTATATTTTGTTTAAACTATTTATTTATTTTAATGTGTTATTATCTACCTAAATTAATTTATTCAAGGAAATTAGATGAGTATTCCAATTCATAAATATGATGTTGTAATCGTAGGAGCAGGACTAGCTGGATGTGCTGCTGCTAGAGAAGTTGCAGCAGCAGGTCTTAGTGCCTGTGTATTAACAAAATTACATCCATTAAGAAGCCATAGTGGGGCAGCTCAAGGTGGTATCAATGCAGCACTTAGTGCTGAAGATAGTATTGAACTTCACGAATTTGACACAGTTAAAGGTAGTGATTATTTAGGTGATCAAGATGCAATTAGACTTATGTGTTCAAAAGCACCTGAAACAATTAGATGGGCTGAAAAAATGGGAGCTGTTTTCTCAAGAGATGAAGAGGGAAATATAGCACAAAGACCATTTGGTGGACAATCAAGCCCAAGAGCTTGTTATGCAAAAGATAGAACAGGATTAACATTATTGCAAACTGTTTATGAACAAGCACATAGAGATGGTGTTGATTTTAAAGATGAATATTATGTAGCTGATATAATCTATGAAGATGCTAAAGTAAGTGGTGTATTCGCTTATAACCTTGTAGATAATGAACCTATGATATTTAATGCAAAAGCTGTTATGTTTGCAACAGGTGGATATGGTAGAGCTTTTAAAATAAACTCAAATGCTCATGCAAATACAGGTGATGCACTTTCAATAGTTGCTCGTCATGGTATTCCACTAGAAGATATGGAATTTGTACAATTTCATCCAACTGGTATTGCAGGGTCTGGTGTACTTATTTCTGAAGCAGCAAGAGGAGAAGGTGGTAAACTTTTCAACTCAGAAGGTGAAAGATTTATGGAAAAATATGCTCCAAATAAACTTGAACTAGCTTCAAGAGATGTTGTTTCAAGAGCAATTACACAAGAGATACTTGAGGGTAGAGGATGTGGAGAAGATAAAGACCATGTACATATAGATTTAACTCATCTTGGTGCAGATTTAATCAACTCTAAACTACCAGAACTTAGAGATTTAGCTATCACTTTTCTTGGTCAAGATATGATTAAAGAACCAATTTCAATTGCTGCAACTGCTCACTACTCAATGGGTGGAATACCATGTGATGTAGATGGTCATGTAAGACGTAATACAAAAGAACTTATAGAAGGTTTTTATGCTGCTGGAGAATGTGCTTGTGTAAGTGTACATGGAGCAAATAGACTTGGAGCAAATAGTGTACTTGAAGCATTATTTTTTGGTAGACATGTTGGACAATCAATTGTAACAGATATGAAAAATAATAAAATTGCATTAAAAGATGCTAAATCTACTGATGTGAATAATATAATAGCAAGACTAGAAAAAATCAAAAAATCAAATGGAGATGAAAGAGTCCCTGCTCTTAGAAATGAACTTCAAGATGGTATGACTGAAAATGCAGGTGTATTTAGAACAGAAAAATCTTTACTTGTTCAAAGAGAAAATTTAAAAGATTTAAAAAGAAGATTTGAAAATATCAGAATTGATGATAAATCAAAAATTTATAATACAGATTTACAAGAAGCAATTGAACTAGGCCATATGATTGACTTTTCAGCATTTATTGTTGAGGGTGCAATTTTAAGAAAAGAGAGTCGTGGAGCTCACTATAGAGAAGAGTTCCAAGTAAGAGATGATGAAAACTTTTTAAAACACACTATGACTTATATGGATAAAGATGGTGAATTAACTACAGAATATATGGATGTTATTTTAGGTAACCATGAGTTAGCTGAAAGAACATACTAGGAGATAATGATGAGTAACGAAACAAAAAAACTAACAATAAAAGCGTTTAGATTCAATAAAGAGACAGATTATCTTCCTTATTATGACACATTTGAGATGGAAGTATCATCAGATGAACTTATATTAGATGTTATGAATAGAATTAAATGGGAACATGATGGAAGTTTTTCTTATAGAAGAAGTTGTAGACATGGAATATGTGGTTCTTGTGCAGTAGAAGTAAATGGAAAAGCAACATTAGCTTGTAAAGATAGAGCATTTGATCTTGTAGATATTTTTGGGGAAGAATTAGTAATTGACCCTCAAGATAAAAGAAGAGCTTATAAAGATATGGTTATTGATAAGAGTGACTTCTGGGATAAATATGATTCAGTACAACCTTATCTAGTAGCTGATATAGAGGAACATCCCAAAGCAGAAAATAAAATATCAGTTGAGCAGAATGAGAAAATTGATGAAGCTGATTATTGTATTCAGTGTGGTGCTTGTTATTATTCTTGTCCTGCTGTTGAAGTAAATCCCAACTATGTAGGACCTTCAGCTCTTGTAAAAGCTTGGAGATTTAATGCAGATGTAAGAGATACTGCTACAAATAGTAGATTGGAAAACTTACAAGATATTGGAACTGGAATTTGGGATTGTGTTAAATGTAATGAATGTGTAGAAGCTTGTCCTAAAGAGATAAATCCTATTGAAAAGATTACAAAACTACACCAACAAACATTTGAAAAAGGACTTGCTAAAAATAATGTAGCAGTTCGTCATGCAGTTGGATTTAAATGGTCTATTCAAAAACACGGTCTTTTAGATGAGGGTGAACTTGTAAGATATAGTGAAGGTAATATTGGTGTTCTTAAACATATACCAGAAGCTATTGCTATGTTAAACAGAGGTAAAATTGTATTCCCTTGGGATATGCCAAAATCTAAAAACTTAGATGAGATACAAAAATTAGTTGAGATTTCATCAACTGCAAAATTTGGGAGAAGATAATGGAAAAGTTAAAATATGCTTTATATACAGGTTGTACGGCAAGAGAGTCTACTCCTGAATTACTTAAATCAACAATGGCTATTGCTGATAAACTAGGAATTGAATTAGTTTTATTAGATGAAGCTTCTTGTTGTGGAGCTAGTCACTTACAAGATTTTGATGAAAATTTATCATTAACTTTAAATGCTAGAAATATCTGTTATGCAGAAAAATTAGGTTTAACTATGGTAACTATTTGTAATACTTGTCAATTAAATACAGCTATGACAAAAGATAGATTAGATACAGACCCTAAAATGAAAGCTTTAATCAATGCAAATCTTAAAGAGGTTGGATTAGAATATAAAGGTACAAGTGAAGTAAAACACTTTTTATATGCACTTCAAGATGACTTTGGGTATGATAATATTGCTAAAATGGTAACAAATCCACTTTCAGATATAAATATCGCATCATTTTATGGTTGTCATAATATTAGACCATCTCACTTACAAAATAAAACAAATGGAAAGGAAAATCCATATAAGCCCGTTTCATTAGACAATCTTGTACTTGCCCTTGGTGGAAATGCTGTTGATTATGAATCTAAAAATAAATGTTGTGGTTTTCATGTAGAGTTACAAAATCCTACAACAGCAAACCAATTAAGTGCAAATGCTATGACAGATGCAATTGATAACAATGCAGATGTTATGGTAACACCTTGTCCACTTTGTCATTTAAGAATGGATGTACAACAACATGGAATCTCTAAACAAGCAGGAAGAGAAGTAAATATTCCAGTTCTACACCTACCACAAATGGTTGGTATGGCACTAGGTATTGATCCTAAAGATTTAGGACTTCAACATAATATTGTTCAAACAGGATTAAATTTAGGTATATAAAAACTTATCTAAATTTAGAAAGGCTCAACTTTTAATTTAGTTGAGCCTTTTTTATTTCGTAACTTTTAAATCTTTATAAAAAGATAAATAATAAAATATATACCCAGCATCAATTGGTGTCCAATTAAACTCATCTCGTGCTACAATATCACTTATACTTTTAGATACCTGAATATCAAATCTTTTAATTATCTCTGATATTTGATAAATAATTGTTTCAGAAGTAGAATTATATATAAATTCAGGGATATATTTCTCAACTTTTATAATATTTAAATCAATATCATTACTTAAAGCATTTAATAAAATACCAATTTGAAAAGTATAATACTCTTTCTCTTCTAGTTGCTTTTTATCTTTAAATCTATACCCTAAAGATTTATAAGTTTGCAGTTCAGATTTAATATCACGAATAATTCTATCTTGATCCATAGATTTATATATCATTGGCATATCTATATCTCTAATAGTAACAATCTCAGGATCATAATCTCTTTTTATAAGCTTCACAGTTCTAAAAACTTTTTTTAATATTCCTCCAAATGCCATTTATTTTCTCTTAATTGCGATAAATGTACCAAAATTTACCCATTTAAATAAACAATCAAAATGCTTAAAACCAGCATCAATTACCATCTTTTTATTCTCTTCATAACTATACGGTATAAGTATATTTTCCAATGATTCTCTTTTTTGTACAATTTCAAATTCACTATAACCTTGCTCTTTTTTAAAACCATAATATTCATCTATAAATTGTTTATTTAATATCTTATCTTCAGTGATAACCTTTTCACTAAATATAAATACTCCTCCCTCTTCTAAACTATCATATATTTTTTTTATAAGTTGTTCCCTCTGAAGTGGTCTAATAAATTGCAATGTATAATTTGAGATAATTACACTTGAAGTTTTAAAATCAATATCAAAAATATCCTTATTTAAAAGTGTTAAATCTATCCCATAAGCCTTTGCTTTATTTGATGCTCTTTTTAACATAGCATCTGAGTTATCAATACCTATCAACTCTAACTCATACTCACTTTTTTTTGCTATATCAATAAGAGTAGATGCGGTAGAACAACCTAAATCATAGATTCTACTATCATCTTTACAATACTTTAAAGCAAATGATGTTGTTAATTCTAACATTAAAGAATAGTAAGGCACTGATCTATTTAGCATATCATCAAATACACTAGCGACCTCTTCATCAAATTCAAATTGTTTTTTTATTTTATTTTTAAATACTTCATCTTTCATAGTGTGATTATATCATTTATTTGTTATAATTCACTAAAGGAATTAGATGTTAGAAATAGGAATAAAAGCACCTGAATTTTGTATCCCAAATCAAGATGATATTGAGATTTGTATGAGAGATTTAAAAGGTAGATGGATAGTTTTATATTTTTATCCAAGAGATAATACTCCTGGGTGTACAAATGAAGCTTGTGATTTCACTGAACAAAATGAACATTTTGAAAATTTAGACGCCACTATATTAGGAATTAGTCCTGACTCACCTAAAAAACATAGAAATTTTATAGAAAAAAAAGATTTAGATATAACACTTTTGGCAGATGAGGAAAAAATTGTCTGTGAGCTATATAAAGTTTGGCAACTTAAAAAATTCATGGGAAGAGAAAGTATGGGAGTTGTACGAACTACATTTTTAATCAATCCAACTGGAGAAATTGTACATATTTGGGAAAAAGTAAGTGTAAGAAAAAACAAAACTGTAAATAAACAAAAAATACAAATTTTACATGTAGATGAAGTAAAAAATAAATTAAAAGAATTACAAAAGGAATATAACAATGGGTAGAGCATTTGAATATAGAAAAGCAGCAAAGATGAAAAGATGGGGGAATATGTCAAAGGTATTCCCAAAACTAGCAAAAGCAATTACACTAGCAGCTAAAACTGGTGCACCAGATCCAGATATGAATCCATCACTTAGAACTGCAATAGCAACAGCAAAAGCTCAAAATTTACCAAAAGACAATATTGAAGCAGCTATAAAAAGAGCAAGTGCAAAAGATCTTGCTAACTTAGCAGAAGTGAATTATGAAGGTAAATGGCTATATGGTGTTTTAATCTTTGTTGAAACAGCAACAGAAAATACAGCAAGAACAGTTGCAAATATAAAAACTATATTTAATAAAACAGATGGTGCATTAGTACCAACTGGTTCTTTAGAATTTATGTTTTCAAGAAAAGCAGTTTTTGAAATAGCATCAATAGAGATGGATATTGATAATTTAGAGATGGAACTAATTGATGCAGGTCTTGAAGAGATAACGAAAGAGGAAGATGGAAGTATTCAAATATTTGCTGATTATAAAGATTTTGGTAATATGTCGCATCAACTTGAAGATATGGGTATAGAATATGAAAAAGGTTCACTTCAAAGAATCCCAACAAGCCCTATTGAAATTACAGATAGACAAATGGAATCACTTACACTTTTACTTGATAAACTAGAAGATGATGATGATGTTCAAAACATCTATACTAATCTAGCATAAATAAATAAATAATGGAGTAGGTTTACAACTTACTCTTAACTCTTACTTGACTAGTTGGTTGAAAAAGTTCTATAGCTTTATTTACCATTTTTGAGTTTAATATATCATTTATATTTAACTCTTTTTGAGCCATAGTAGGATTATTGGTAGTATTACCAATACTTGCAATACAACCACTTCCTAATTCTATATCTTCTATCATAGAACCACTCATCTGCATATCATTTTTTAACTCTATAATATTATTTATAGCCTTAGAGGGGTAAGTCCTTTTTTATAATAAGTTTATTAAATTCTATTTGAGTATCTTTTCCATATACATCTTCAATAAAATGTCTAATATATGCAAAATTCTTATTTAATAAAATTCTACAATCTCCAGATGCACTACTATCTATAGTTAATATATTTTCATTATAAGAATTAAAAGCAAAACTATTTTCAAAACATACACCTAAATCATAATTCCTATCATAAATTTTTGCAATTACATCTGCATATAAATTTGGTTTTATATCTTGAGGAACTTCAATAATATCCTCTTCAATATCTTGTATAGGTTCTCCTTGTTTTAGCTCTGTAATAACTTTAACAGGCTTGGAAATTACTTGCTCCATCTCTGTTGGCATATTTTTAATCTCATTAATAACTTCATCAATAGTTTTAAGATTTGTTGCTTCTTGCATTTTACTTAATGTTAAAATAAGTACAAAACCACTATCACTATTTAAAGCTAATAATTGTTTTGCTTCACCTAAAATTCTAAAAAATCTATCAAAAATATAACTATCATATTTTATATCTCTTGAAAGTAATCTTTGCTTTAAGTATATCACCATCTCATCTATAACTTGTCCAGCTTCATATGAATCTAGTTTATTTAAAACTTCTGTAATATCACTATTATTTAAAATAATTTCATACAACTTTTCCATAAATACAGGATCAATCATCCCCATCATATCAGTTACAGCAACAGTTGAAACACTTCCTTTTGAATATATAATAGCTTGATCAAGAAGTGTTAAAGTATCTCTTAAACTCCCCTCACCACTTCTTATAAGTATCTCTAAAGCTTCATTTTCATAACTTATATTTTCTAAATTTAAAATATGAATTAGATGATGTAAAACATTTTTAGGTGCAATTTTCTTAAACCTAAAATGTTGAGTACGACTAAGAATTGTAGCTGGTAATTTTAAAGGATCTGTAGTTGCTAATATAAATTTCACAAAAGCAGGTGGTTCTTCAAGTGTTTTAAGAAGTGCATTAAAAGCTTGAGGAGTAAGCATATGAACTTCATCAATAATAAATATTTTAAATTTAGCACTAGTAGGCTTATATTTAGTATGCTCAATTAAATCTTTAATATCATCAATACCTCTATTTGATGCTGCATCCATCTCAATAATATCTAAATGTCTATATTCATTTGCACTTTTACATCCGTCACAAACTTCACAAGGCTTAGAAGTGGGTGCATTTACACATACTAAAGACTTAGCCATAATTCTAGCTGTACTTGTCTTTCCACTCCCTCTTAATCCAGAAAAAAGATAAGCATGAGATAACCTAGAAGAATCTAAAGCTAAAGAAAGTGTAGTTGATATAGTATCCTGCCCAATTAAATCTTCAAATCTAGTTGGTCTATATTTTAATGCTAAAACTTGATTATTCATATTAAGTGCCTACCTTTTTATATATTTAACCATTTATGAGCAACTTCTTTTAAACTATCAGGAGAAGATGTTGCAAAAAATGTTATTTTTGTATCATAATTATTATTAATTTTTAAATCATATTCTTGAAGTAAAAATTTTACAATTGCATCACCACTATGGATAGTTTTTGCACTATTTAAATATTTACTTATCTTATTTTCAATCAATGGAAAATGTGTACACCCTAAAATAACCACATCTATATTTTGTATATCTTTAAAGTATAATTTCATTGTTTCATCTAAAATAGCACCTTCAAAAATACCCTCTTCTACTAAAGGTACAAAAAGAGGAGTAGCAATAGAAGTTATATTTTTAAAACCATTTTTTAACAAACCATTATTATATAAATTTGAACTAATTGTAGCTTTTGTACCTAAAACTAAAATATTACTATCTTTAGTAGATATAGAATTTTCAACTGCCATAATTCCAGATTCAATTACACCAACAACAGGAATATCAATATTTTCTCTTATCTCATTTAAAGCATATGCACTTACACTATTACATGCAATTATAAGTATATCTAAGTCAAAATTTTTAAAAAATTCCAAAGCTTCTAAAGAATAACTTATAATTGTACTCTTATCTTTTGTACCATAAGGTACTCTTGCAGTATCTCCATAATAAATTATCTCTTCTAATAATTTAGCCTTAAGCAATGATTTTACAACAGTAAGTCCACCTATACCACTATCAAAGACACCTGCTTTCATTTTATTAATTTTACTTTTTAATTGTAGTTAAAATTGAATGATAATTACAATCTTCAATCTCATTTATCAAGTTACCAAACATATATTTTTTTCCAGATATTGAAAGAAACATATTATTAAAACCACTAAAATCTTTTTGTTGTTCACAAATTATAGCCATAGTAAATATTTTAGAACTATCAACATCTTCAGGTAGAGTCACCTCTAAACCATCTGATAATTTAAAATTAGGAAAAATAGTAGATTTTTCTTTTAAAAGTATTTTATTTGAAAACAACACCTCTACACTTGTATTATTTAATATTTGAATCAATGTAACATATCCATCAACCACTGGAGATAATTTAATAAAATATTTTTCATTATCTAAAA
>DAOVXU010000068.1 GCA_030635995.1 Arcobacter sp.
ATGATAGTTTCAATGGAAATGTAGAAGGGATGGTAGAAGCAGTTAAAATAGCTTGTACATATGAGGATAGAAAAGTTATAGTTACACCTGGGCTTGTTGAGAGTACTATTGAAGCTAATATAACTTTAGCAAAAACTATTGATGATGTTTTTGATTTGGTTATTATTACGGGTGATTTAAATAAAAATATTTTAGAAAAAAATATAAAAAATAGTCAAATTATTATATTGAAATCTAAAGAGGATATGGAAGAGTGCTTAAAAGAAAACACACACTTAAATGATTTAATACTTTTTGCAAATGATGCACCAAATTTTATTTAGTTAGTTTTGAATTAGCACTCAATATCATTAAGTGCTAATTATTTTAAAATATTTATTTTATTTTTAGAAATTTATGTTAATATCTCATCTAATTAAATTAAAAATTAAAAATAATAATATAAAAAGGGCTAAAATATGGCAAAACATGAATTTCAAACAGAAGTAGGACAATTATTACAACTTATGACACACTCTTTATACTCAAATAAAGAGATTTTTATAAGAGAACTTGTATCAAATGCAAGTGATGCTATTGATAAATTAGAGTATTTAAAACTTACTGATGAAAAATTAAAATCTATTGAAACTACACCTCAAGTAAATATTAAAATAGATGAAGAGGATAATTCTATAACTATATCTGATAATGGTTTAGGGATGAATGAGGATGATTTAATCTCTTCAATTGGTACTATTGCAAAATCTGGTACAAAGTCATTTGTAGAAGCTATGACTGGTGATGCTAAAAAAGATTCTAACTTAATTGGGCAATTTGGTGTTGGTTTTTATTCTGTATTTATGGTAGCTGATAAAGTTGATGTTATCTCTAAAAAAGCTGGTGAAGAGCAAGCATATAAATGGTCAAGTGATGGTTCAGGAAGTTATGATTTAGATCCAGTTACTAAAGATGAAAGTGGTACAGTTATATATATCAAACTTAAAGAGGAAGAGGTGAGTGATTATACTTCTAAATCAAGAGTTGAAACTATTGTGAAAAAATATTCAAATCATATTGCATATCCAATTTTCTTAAATTATAGTGAAGAGGTAACTGAAGAGTTAAGTGAAGATGATAAAAAAGATGGAAAAGAAGCTAAAAAGTCTATTGAAAAGAAAAGAGAACAAATCAATGAAGCTACAGCACTTTGGACACAACCAAAAGGTAAATTAAAAGCTGATGAGTATAATGAGTTTTATAAAACTATCTCTCATGATTCGTCAGAACCTATGGCTTATGTTCATACAAAAGCAGAGGGTGTAAGTGAATATACTACACTATTTTATATTCCTAAAATTGCTCCTATGGATATGTATAGAGTTGATTTTCAACCAGGTGTTAAATTATACGTTAAAAGAGTATTTATTACAGATGATGAGAAAGAATTACTACCAACTTATCTTAGATTTGTAAAAGGTATTATTGATAGTGAAGATTTACCATTAAATGTAAGTAGAGAGATTTTACAAGAAAATAAAGTTATGGCAAATATCAAACAATCTTCAGTTAAAAAAGTTTTAGGTGAGATTAAAAAATTAGCTAAAGATGAAGAGAAATATAAAGAATTTACTGAGCAGTATAATAGACCATTAAAAGAGGGTGTATATCAAGATCATGTAAATAAAGATGCTATTTTAGAGCTTGTAAGATATAAATCTACAAACGATACAGAGAATATGATATCATTGGCTTCATATAAAGATAGAGCAGATACAGAACAAAAAGCTATTTTTTATATTGTAGGTGAAGATGAAAAAGTTCTTAGAAATTCCCCTTTAATGGAATCTTATAAAAAGAATAATATTGAAGTTTTAATTTTAGATGATAAAGAGATAGATGAAGTTATAACTCCTGCAATTGGTGCATATCAAGATTGGACATTTAAAGATATTACATCTTGTGAGGCTCCAAAAACTGGAAAAACAGAAGAGGAAACAAAAGAAGTTGAAGAAACATTTAAAAGTATAGTTGAAAAAATCAAATCTACTTTGGGTGAGGCAGTTTCTGATGTTAAAACTACTGATAGGTTAAGTGATTCTCCATCTTGTGTTGTAAAAGATCCAAATGATCCTATGGCTCAAATGGCAGCTATGATGAAATCTATGGGTCAAGAAGTGCCAGAATCTGCACCAATTCTTGAGATAAATCCAGAGCATAATATTGTAAAAAGTTTAAATGGTTGTGCAGATGAATCAACAATTGAAACTATCTCTTGGTTACTTTTAGATCAAGCAAAAATGGCAGAGGGTATGGATATAAAAGATCCTGTAGCTTTTGTAAAAAGATTAAATACAGTGATGGCAAAAGCTTTATAATATGAAAAAAATAGAGATAGAGAAACCTGCTGAATTTTTAAAACTTATTGAAGAAAATAAAAATTTATATCTATATAATGACCATCCTAGTGATGGTATTGATTTGTTTACAGATGAACAAATAGAGATGTATGGATGGCATGGAACTACATTTGATGAGATAACATATAGAATAATTGCTGAATTTATTGAAGATAATTGTGAAGGTACATTTACTTTTAATGATCATCCAATGGGCTTTAATGCTTATGCGGTTTTAGATGATATTGAATCTGCAAGAGTAGAAATAAAAGAGTTTATTGTAAATAAAATTAAATCATTGGATTTGATAGATTTAGATGATGATCAGAAAGAAGCATTAGAATTTTTTGGTATATCTAACTAATGGAAAGTTTTATTCACGACTGGGGGTATATAGCACTTTTTTTATATAGCTTTGGTGGTGGTATGTTAGCAATTGCAATTGCAGGTGTATTTGCTTTTACTGGTGAATTAAATATTTATTATGTGCTTGTTGTAGCTACTGCTGCAAATTTCATAGGTGATCAATTTTTATTTACTATTGCTAGAAATAATAAAACATATGCAAAACAGATGATGCAAAATCATAAAAGAAAAATAGCCTTAGCTCACTTGATGATGAGAAAATATGGTTCTTGGACAATATTATTGCAAAAATATGTATATGGTATAAAAACACTTATCCCTTTAACTATTGGACTTACAAAATTTAATACTACAAAGTTTATGATTTTTAATCTTTTAGGAGCGATTATATGGTCATTGGTTGTTGGATTAGGTGCATATTTCTTAGGAGAGATATTTTTAGAATCTGTTGAAGAGTTTAAAACATATGGAGTGATGATTCTAATTGTAATTATATTGTTAATTACTTTTGTTCTTAAAAAATATTAATTTTTAATTATACAATATTTAGATACAATAAGGTAATTAAAATTAAAGGGGTTTTATGTATAATTTAATTACATCAAAAATTCGCTATAAGATTATGGCTTCTATGGTTATTCTTATGACAATTAGTTCTTTTGTAAGTATGTATCTTGTTTACGATAATGTATCAAGTAGTAGTTTAGAAGTTACAAAAAAGAATTTAAATATGCTAAATACAGCTATATTTCAAAGTTTAAGAAATGCAATGAATTCTGGAGATCCAGTTGTGATTACTAATGCAGAAGAGGAAGCTAGAAATATTAAGGGTATTAGTAGATTAATTGTTGCAAAAAGTGAAAAACTTATAGAGATGTATAATCCTGGAGCTGTATATACTAAAGATAAAGATGTATTAAAAGCTATGAATGCTAAAAAATCTTTAATTATTGAAGAAAATAATGAAATTCATACGCTTAGAATGATTAAACCTATGATAGCAACTCAAGATTGTTTAATGTGTCATGCAAATCAAAATGTAGGTGATGTTATCGGAGTTTTAGATTTGACATTCTCTATGGAAGAATCTGATAGTGATCTTAATAATATTATTTTTAATAATATATTAATAACTACAATATTGGGTTGGATAACAATTGGTTTTATTTTCTTTTTGGTTAAATATATAAGTAAACCTATTGAAACACTTCAAAATTCCATTCATGCTTTAATAAAATTTTCAAGTGCTGAACAAAATATTGAAGTAAAATCAAATGATGAGATTGGTGATGTTGCGAAATCATTTAATATATATTTAAAAAATATAAGAAATATAATGAGGGAAGATCAACATGTAGTTGAAGAGGCTGAAGAGGTTATACATATGGCTAAAACAGGTTTCTTTACATACAAAATTAAATCTTCTAGTTCAAATAGAATTACAAATGATTTAAAAAATACTATTAATGATATGATTGATGAACTTAGTGTGAAATTTGATGAAGTTAATGTTGCTTTAAATGAATTTGGGAAGGGTAATTTTGAACATAAAGTTCGTGATGAAAATACATCTGGTACTATTGGATCAATAATTAAATTTACTGATGCACTTGGAAATAATTCCTCAGAACTATTATCTATTATATTTATTGCTGGTGAAAAACTTGATAAAACTATTAATGTATTATCTAAAGCATCATCTTCATTATCACAAAATGCAAATCAGCAAGCTGCATCATTAGAAGAAACTGCGGCATCTATTGAGGAGATAACTTCAAATATTCAAGCAAGTGTCTCAAATGTAAATATGATGTCAAATTTTGCTGATGAAGCTAATAATGCTGCTTTAGAAGGAAAACAGTTAGCAAATAAAACTGCTGTATCTATGGATGAGATAAATACACAAGTAACGGCTATTAGCGATGCTATAACAGTTATTGATCAAATTGCATTTCAAACAAATATTTTAAGTTTAAATGCAGCGGTTGAAGCTGCTACAGCTGGTGAAGCTGGAAAAGGTTTTGCTGTAGTTGCTCAAGAGGTTAGAAATCTAGCTTCAAGATCAGCAGAAGCTGCAAATGAGATAAAAGCTTTAGTTGAAAATGCTCAACATAAAACTATAGATGGAAAAAATATTTCATCTAAAATGATTAATGGATATGAAGTATTAATAGATAAAATAACTCAAACTAAAGATATGACTGTAAAAGTTTCATCTGCAAGTTTAGAGCAATCAAAAAGTATTAGTTTAATAAATGATACAATTGGTGCAATTGATAAAAATACACAAGAGAGTGCAGTAGAAGCATTAAATATAGATACTATGGCACATGAAGTTAAGCAATTATCAGAAAGATTATTAAGTGTATCTGAGCATGTTACATACAGAGAAGAAACTAGAGGTCAAGTATGTGATATAAATATGACATATAAAGTTAATAAATTACAACTTGGGCATTTGAATTTTAAAGATGATAACTTTTCAAAACTAGATACTAATACGCATTTTACAATTACAGATCATTCTAATTGTAATTTAGGAAAGTGGATAATAGAATCAGAAAAAAATAATGAACAGTATACTACTACTGAAAATTGGGTTAGAATGAAGGAAAATCATTTAAAAGTACATAATGGTGTTCAAGAGTTTGTTAATCATGATTCAAATAGTGCAGATAGCTTGACATTAGTCCCTGAAGCAATATCATTGGAAAAATCTATAATGGCTGTATTTGATTCATTGAATATAGTAAAAATAGAAAATTGTAAAAATAAAGGATTATAGATGAGTAAGTATAAAATATTGATTTTAGATGATGAACAAGATATCTTGGATGTTGTTGAAAGGTTTTTAAATAGAAAACAAATCGTAGATGTTGTTACATGTGCTAATCCATTAGTTGCATTAGAGATGATAAAAGCTGGTGGATATGATCTATTACTTACTGATATAATGATGCCTGAGATGAATGGTGTTGAAGTTCTTAAAGAGGTTAAAAAATCTACACCAGATGTAAAAGTTATTATGATGACTGCTTATTCTACAATAGATAAAATTTTAGAATGTGAAAAACTAGGAGCGTCAGATTATGTTACAAAACCTTTTATTAGTTTAAAAGATGTAGAGAGTAAAGTTTTAGATACATTAGGATTGTAATATGTTTAAAAATATTACTGCACTTTATGCCGAAGATGAAGAGGTGATAAGAGAAGCTATTTCATCTCTTCTAGGACCATTATTTAAAAATCTTATTATTGCTGAAGATGGTGCGAAGGGTCTTGAGTTATTTAAAGAACATCAAGATAATATTGATTTAATTATTACTGATATTAATATGCCAAAACTTAATGGTCTAGATATGTTAGATAAGATAAAAGATCTTTCTCCATTTGTACCTATGTTGATAACAACTGCACATAATGATGCAAATTTTTTACATAGAGCTATTGATGTTGGTGTTACAGGTTATGTAAATAAACCAATTGATATTAGAAAATTAATTGAGATTATTAAAAAAAATATTTTACCAATAGTTGATAAAAAACAATTAGAAGAGAAAGTAAAAGAACAGCAAGAAGAAAAGCTACAAAGTGCTAAATTTACAGCTATTGGGCAACTTTCTGCTGGAATTACTCATGAGATAAATACTCCGCTTACATATATTAAAGCTACATTTGAGATGATGCAATATGATATTGAAGATTTAGAAGATAGTCCAATAAAAGTGAATATGGAAAAAGATGCTAAGGTTATTCTTGATGGTATTCACCGTATGGAAAATATAATATCTTCAATGAAAGAGATTGCATCTTCAAGTAAAGCTGAGAAAGAGGAAGTAAATTTATATGGAACAATATTAGTATCATTAACAATGACACATAATAAATGTAAACATATATCACAAGTTTATCTAAATGGTAGACAATTTACCACTTTACTAGATAAAGATGATGAAGTTTTTATGGTAAATGTTCAAAAACAAAGAATTGAACAAGTTTGGATAGTTATTATAAATAATGCTATGGATGAGTTAATGAAAAATGGTGTCTTTTTAGATAGACGATTAGATATTACTATTGAAAATACAGATGATAATAAAATTATATTAAAATTTAAAGATAATGCTGGTGGTATTTCAAATGAGATAAAAGATCATCTTTTTGAAGCATTTAAAAGTACAAAAGAATCTTCTGGTATGGGAGTAGGACTTAATGTTGCTCAAAAAATCATATATGAAAATGATGGAACAATTAGAGCTTATAATGAAGATAATGGAGCAGTTTTTGAAATAATAATTTAGTTTTCTAAATTATTATTTTTAACTTCGTTACAGAAAGAAACACTTTTCTTATTAAAGAAAATAAAGTGTAAAAACTACACACTATAAAAAAAATATTAGACACTTTTCAGCTTATATAATAATAGAATTTGATAAAATTACTTTTGAAAATAAAATTTATTAAAAGGATTCATTTATGAGTTTAGTTGCAAGTTATAAAGCACACACAGAAGAAAGAGCAAAGCTTGGTGTTCCACCATTAGCTTTAACAGCAGAACAAGTTGCTGAGTTAGTAGAATTATTAAAAGTATCTCCAATTGTTGAGTCAGATTATGTTTTAAGTTTATTTGAAAACAAAATCCCAGCTGGTGTTGATGATGCAGCTTATGTTAAAGCAGCATTTTTAAATGATGTAGTTCAGGGAAATATCTCTTGTGATTGTATAGATGCATCTCATGCTTGTGTTATCTTAGGTAAAATGCTAGGTGGATTTAATGTTACTCCTTTAGTTGAAGCACTTAAAATTGAAGCAATTGCTGAAGTTGCTGCTACTCAACTTAAAAATACTTTACTTGTATATGATTCGTTCAATGATGTTAAAGCATTAATGGACGCAGGAAATGTACAAGCTAAATCAGTTGTAGAGTCTTGGGCAAACGCTGAATGGTTTACAAATAAAGCTCCAATTGCTGCAGAATCTACAGTAACTGTATATAAAATTCCAGGTGAAACAAATACTGATGATTTATCCCCAGCTTCTGAAGCATTTACAAGAGCAGATATTCCTTTACATGCAAACTCATTTTTAGTAAATAGAATGGACAATCCACTTCCAACAATGGAAGAGTTAAAAGCAAAAGGTCACCCTTTAGCATATGTTGGTGATGTTGTAGGAACTGGTTCGTCAAGAAAATCAGGAATTAACTCTGTTCAATGGCACATGGGTGTTGATATTGATGGTATTCCAGGTAAAAGAACTGGTGGTATTGTTATTGGTGATATTATTGCTCCAATTTTCTTTAA
>DAOVXU010000035.1 GCA_030635995.1 Arcobacter sp.
TAATAACTAAGCCTATGGAAGCTATAAATGCTTTAGCAAATATGGTGAAAGAGATGGAAAAACGATATGCAATGATGGCAGATACTCGTACAAAGAATATTGAAAATTATAATGAAAAAGCTAAAAAGAATGGATATGACACTTTCCCTTATATTGTTATTATTATTGATGAATTAGCAGATCTTATGATGACTAGTGGTAAAGAGGTTGAGCTTAGTATTGCTAGACTTGCACAGATGGCTAGAGCTTCTGGTATCCATCTTGTAGTTGCAACACAAAGACCTTCTGTTGATGTAGTTACTGGGCTTATTAAAGCAAATTTACCAAGTAGAATAAGTTATAAAGTTGGCCAAAAAGTCGATAGTAAGATTATACTTGATTCTATGGGTGCTGAATCTTTACTTGGTCGAGGAGATATGCTTTTTACACCTCCTGGAATGAGTGGACTAGTTCGTATACATGCTCCTTGGAGTACAGAAGATGAGATAGATAAAGTTGTAGATTTTTTAAAAGATCAACGAGATGTAAATTATGATATGACTTTTATAAAAGATAGTTCAGAAGATTTAGATATGGCAGAGAGGGGAGAGATAGGGGAATTAGACAGTTTATACGAACAGGCTAAGCTTATAGTTTCTCAAGATAAGAAAAGTTCTATTAGTTATATTCAAAGAAGATTAAAAATCGGATATAACAGAGCTGCAACTATTGTTGAACAATTAGAGCAAACAGGTATCTTAAGTGCAGCTAATTCTAAAGGAAATAGAGAAATTTTAATATAAAGTTTTGTTTTACTTTGATATAATTATTTTATATCAAATAAGGAGTATATTATGAATATAAGCATAGTAGGAAGACACACAACATTAACGGAAGAATTAAAATCACATATACAAAATACAGTGGATGTATTTAAAAAATATAATTTAGATATTATTTCTGTAAATGCTATCATATCACAAGAAGAGAAGCATGGGAAAAGTGTAATAACATTTGAATATGTTTTAAATATTGCACATCAAGATTCGGTTGTTGTTAAGCAAAAAGATAAAGATCTTCACAATGCTATTGATATAGCTACAGATAGAGTTTGTAAAATTTTAAGAAGACATTCTGATAAAGTTAAATCACATAACAATACTAAATTAACAGAAGTTGCTATCTCTGAAGAGGAAGATTCTATTGCTTTAGAATTAGAAAAGTTAGAAAGTGAAATTGTACCTATTAGACTTAACTCTTATAAGCCAATGGAGATAGGTGATGCACTAGCTGAGCTTAAAGAAGATGGTGGAGCTTTTAAAGTATTTTATGATTTGGATGATAATTTTAGAGTTTTATATAAAATGAAAGAAGACTCTAAATATGGATTGTATTAAAATAATAGGAGAAGCTGTATGAATTTAGAAAAAGTTATATCTGGATTTTTTATAATTTTAGCTATGACGCTAAATTTTGGTTTTTTTTATGGTGATATGACTGATATAACACATCATAGTAAATATGAGTTATTTGCAGCTATTGTGGTGAATTTAATTGCTACAACATTGAAACTTGGGGATAAAACACAGATGGGTTCTGTTCTTTTAGCTACAAGTTTAGTTGCAGATATACAGTTAATTGCGGCTGCAACAATATGGACTATGGGTGCTTATGTTTATACAATGAATGCTGAAATTATTACTTTAGTTATATCATTAGCAGGTGGTGCATTAGTGGCAAATGTAACTTCTGTAATTTTATATATTGGTGATACTTTAAAATCAAAAAGATAGTTTTTTGTATATAGAAGATATTAAATAGATGAATAATAGTGCTTTATGGATAGTATTACATAGAATGAGAACACCTTTATTGGTGTTGATAGTTACTTATACTATTGCTATTGTAGGTTTATTACTGATAGATGGTTTAGATAGAGCTGGTAATGTTTATTCTATGACCATTTTTGATGCTTTTTATGTAGTTACTTATACTGCAACAACTATAGGGTTTGGAGAACTTCCTTATCCTTTTACCTATGCTCAAAAAATATGGATGTCTATGATTGTATATTCTACAGTTTTAGGTTGGTTTTATAGTATAGGTACATTAGTTTCTCTTTTTCAAGATAAATTACTTATGGCACAACTTGCTGAAATTAGATTTAGAAGACAGGTGAAAAATATACATCAAAGTTTTCTTATTGTTCTTGGATATAATTATATTACAAGTGAGATTATAAAAAAAGCAAATAGAGAAGGTGTTAGAACTATTGTTATCGAAAAAGATATAAATAGGATAAATGAACTTCATCTTGAAAATTTTACACCTGTAGTTCCTTCTCTTATGGCGGATGCTTATGATCCACAAGCATTAGAAAAAGCTGGATTAAATTCAAAATATTGTAAAGCTGTTGTTTCTTTATATAAAGATGATAGTTTAAATTTAAGAGTAGCTATAACAGCAAAATTATTAAATAAAAATGTTACTTTGGCAGTAAAATCAACAACATTATCTCATACAGAAGATCTACTTGACTTGGGAGTAGAAATTGTTGAAAATCCATTTGAGATTATTGCAGATCAAATAGAGATGTCAATAAGAAATCCACATATGTTATTACTTGAAAGATGGATATATGGAATAGGAACTCTTAAATCTAAGGTTTTTAAACTTCCAAAAGGAAAATATGTAGTTTGTGGATATGGTAGAATGGGCAAGATGTTAGATCATGTATTAAGTGAAAATGGTATTGAAGCTATATTTATTGAACCAGATAAAAAGGTACTTCGTGGCTTATCTTCAGATATTAAGAGAAATATTATAATTGGTAGTGCTGATGGGAAGGAAAATTTAATTAAGGCAGGGATAAAAGATGCTTCTGCTGTGATTGCTATTACTGATGATGATACATTGAATTTATCAATTTTAGCTAGTGCTAGAAAAGTAAATCCAAATATAGTAACAATTGCTAGAGAGAATGAGATGGCAGGTTTATCTATATTTGAAAATGCAAAAATTAATCTTACTTTTATCCCTTCATTAGTTCTTATATATAAGACTACAAATGCCTTGATAGCACCTTATTCAAATAAATTTTTATCAACCCTTAAAGAAAATTATAATCAAGGTATTACTAAAGAATTAGTAGAAAAATTAATAAGTAAAATAGATACAAATCCAATAACATTTGGTATTACAATTAATGAAGAGAGATCTTTTGCTTTATATCAAAATTTAAAGAAATATAATTCACTTATCACTTTGGAAATATTTTCCCGTTCTTTAGTGAATAGAGATAATAAAAATAAAATTTTACCATTAATTTTGATAAGAGATGGTAAAATTTTTTTATTACCATCTTGGGATATGGAGATTAAGATTGATGATAAAATATTATTTGCATCTGATGAAGAAGCAATGGATGATGCACAATGGATTT
Source organism: Arcobacter sp. (assembly GCA_030635995.1). Lineage (GTDB taxonomy): Bacteria > Campylobacterota > Campylobacteria > Campylobacterales > Arcobacteraceae > CAIJNA01. The sequence continues at coordinate 3,422 of DAOVXU010000035.1, forward strand.
GTGAAAATAAATATGAGTTTCATTATGCTTTTAAAGGAAGGGAACGAAAAATGTTTACAGAATTAATAGTTGGTAAAAAGATATGAAAATTTTAGCAGGACCTTGCGTAATAGAGAGTCGAGATAATGTTATGAAAATAGCGGAAAAATTACAATATTTAGAAGATGATAAAAGAATAGAATTTTATTTTAAAGCAAGTTTTGATAAAGCTAATCGAACAAGTTTAAATAGTTTTAGAGGTCCTGGACTAGATGAAGGATTAAAAATCCTTCAAGAGGTAAAAGAGCAATTTGGATATAAATTGGTTACCGATGTTCATGAAACTTATCAAGTGATGCCAACAGCTGATATTGTAGATATAGTTCAAATTCCTGCTTTTTTATGTAGGCAAACTGATCTTTTAGTGGAAGCTGGAAAAACAAATGCAATTATTAATATAAAAAAAGGTCAATTTTTAGCAAGTGATTCTATGAAGCATCCAGTGGCAAAAGTGCTTACTACTAGAGGTTGTGATGAAGTAAATTATCAAAATAGTCAAAAGAATAATGTTTGGCTTTGTGAAAGAGGAAATGTTTTTGGATATGGATCCTTAATAGTTGATATGAAGAATTTAATATCAATGAGAGAATATGCTCCTGTAATATTTGATGCAACACACTCAGCACAAGTGCCTAGTAGTGGAACAACAACTGGTGGCAATAGTTCTATTGTACCTAGTTTAGCAAAAGCAGCAGCAGCGGTTGGAGTAGATGGGTTTTTCTTTGAAACACATTTTGATCCATCAGTAGCATTAAGTGATGGACCAAATATGCTTACTATTGATGAGCTTCAAAATACTATTAAAGATATTTTTGCAATACAAGAAGTTTTAGGTTATAATTAATGTATGTTTAAATTACATCTAACACAGAGATATATACCTGCGCTGATATTAATAGCATCTTTTGTTGTAACATCTAATTATTTAAGTACAGAAATGATTAGTTCAAATAATGAGTATGCAAAAATTATTAATATAAGTGGAAAACAAAGAATGCTGTCTCAAAGGTTGATTGTATTAACTATTAATTATAAAGAAGATCAAACTATAAATAATAAAAAACAATTATTAAATACTTTAAATGCGATGGAAAAAGCACATAAATATCTTTTAACAAAACAATTTACACCAATGATAAAAACAATTTATCAAAAAAATGGATTAAATAATAATCTTAATAATTATTTAGCTTATTTTTATAAAGTGATTAATAAAGATGATTTTAGTAATATGGAAAATGCAAGAAATGATGCAAAATCAATTCTTTTACAATTAGATAAAATAGTAAAAGAGTATGAGAAGTATGCTAATGAACAGTTGATTTTATTAAAACAATATGAATTTTATCTTATGTTAAGTACATTATTTATTTTACTATTTTCAGCATTTTTTATATTTCTACCTGCTTCAAAACAAATTTTAAGACAAACAGCTAAAATTGTAGAAAAAGAAGAATATGAAGAAACAATTATTGAATCTAATAATAATGCAATTATTGCTATTGATTGGACAGGTAAAATAACTACATATAATGATAAGGCTCAAGAGTTATTTGGATGGACAAAAGAGGAGATGATAGGGAGTAGAAATCTTTTAAATATTATTCCTCCTAAATATAGAGATTTGCATATAAATGCTTCTAAATCATATTTAAGTAGTGGAAAATCATGTGGTGTTATTGGTAATTCACATGAACTTGAAGGTATTAGAAAAAATGGTGAAATATTTCCTATTCATATCTCTTTTGGAGCTAAGTATAAGATTAAAGGTTCAATAGTTGTAGCTAATATTGAAGATATTACATATAAAAAAGAGCAAGAATTATTATTAATTCAACAATCTAAAATGGCATCAATGGGAGAGATGATAGGAAATATTGCTCATCAATGGAGGCAACCTCTTAGTGCTATTACTACTCACGCTAGTGGTTCAATTTTACATAAAGAGATGGGAATATTAACAGATGAACATCTAATAAAATCATATAAAGATATAATAAAAAGTGCAAATTTTTTATCAGATACTATTAATGATTTTAGAGATTTTTTCCAAGAATCAAAAGATAAAAAACCTTTTTTAATAGTTAAAGAGATAGGGCATATAAAAGGGATAACAAAAAATAATTATGATACAAATAATATTGGTATTTATCAAAATGAATTGGATGAAGATATAACTTGTATTGGTATTAAAAATGAATTTGGTCAAGTTATAATGAATATATTAAATAATGCAAAAGATATTTTAATAGAAAAAGGTATAGAGAAAAAAGTAGTTTATATTGAAACTATTCAAGTGAATAATAATTGTACTATAAAAATATATGATAATGCAGGTGGTATAGCAAAAGAGATTATATCAAAAGTGTTTGATCCTTATTTTACTACAAAACATCAAAGACAAGGTACTGGAATAGGACTTCATATGTCTAGTGAGATAATTGTTAAACATTTCAATGGTACATTAAGTGCAACAAATGAGTATTTTAAAATTAAAGACAAAAGGCATTATGGTGCATGCTTTTGTATAAATATACCACTTAGTTAAGGATAAAAGTTATGGAAATTAGTATTTTTGCATTAGAAAAATTAATAGATGAGAATGCGCAGAAGATAGCTAATTGTTCAAAACAAATGAAAGATTTAGATGCTGGTACCATTACATTGTCACCAATGAAATTAGCCTCTGTTGAAAATACATTAGAGGAAGCTAATAAAAGTTATGAGACATATCAAAAATTATATGATGAGATACCTCAAGATGAAAAAGATAAACAAAAAGAGCTAGTAAGAGTTCAAGAAGCTTTAGCTAAACAATCATATTATAAATTACAAAAAATTAGATTAAAACGAAATAAAAATTTGAAACGGAATCAACGATTAGAAGCTATGATGATTATTGATGAATTACCTGATGATATTGATTTTGATGATAGAGAATTAATAGAAATATCGAGTATTGTAATTAAAAATAATATCAGAGAAGCTTCAGAATTAGAAAAAGATCTTATTGATATAAAAAATGATTTTGATGCAAGATTAGAATCTTTAGATGATGGAAAAGATTTAAAGCATTTTACATTTTTAGATACTTATATACCTATAATTATTTTGCATTTTAATGTATTGGTGCAAAATATACAAGAGACAATTGAGCAATTTAATGAAAATGCAAAAAAAGCAGAAGGTGAAGTGAAATTATTAACTTTTAGAGGTCTTCCTAAGTATGAAGATTGGTGGATTGAAGAGTTATTTAAAAATCATCAAGCATATTTTGGTTTATATAAATGGAAAGATATTATTCATCATCAATGTATGACTGAACAACAACAGATTATTTGGGATAAGATATTTAATAATTGGTTAATGGTAAAAAAGATTTTAAATAGTAAAGATGAAAATGGATATGATTATAATTATGTATTTGATGATATGATCCAAAAATATGTAGAGCTTGAGGAGGAATTAGATAGTGAAAATCTTCAATCTATGGAAAAAATTATTTTAAATATTACTAAAAAAGAAGATTTCACAAAAATGAAAGCAGAACATAATATAATAACTACATATGTACAATGGAAAATAAATAGATTAAAATCTTAAATCAAAATTAATTTAGCTTAAAGTTGAAGCAAATTAATTTTTGGATACAATCAAAAAATAAATACAATTGGAGAAAATAGATGAATATAATAGAAGGACACTTAAAATTAAGTGGAGATGAAAAAATTGCAATTATAAATGGTAGATTTAATCATATCATTACGGATAGACTAGTTGAAGGTGCTCAAGATTCGTTTAAAAGACATGGAGGTAATATTGATAATTTAGATTTGATTTTAGTTCCAGGTGCTTTTGAAATTCCATTTGCTTTGCAAAAAGCACTTCAAAGTGGTAAGTATGATGCAGTTTGTTGTGTAGGTGCAGTTATAAGAGGAGCTACTCCACATTTTGACTATATAAGTGCTGAATCAACTAAAGGTATTGCTACAGCAGCTATGAATGCTGGACTTCCTGTATCTAATGGTGTTTTAACTACAGATACTATAGAACAAGCAATTGAGCGAGCAGGAAGTAAAGCTGGAAATAAAGGTGCGGAAGCTATGACTACAATAATAGAGATGCTTGATCTTTATAAAGCGATGGATAAATAATGGCAACTAGAACACAAGCAAGAGAGTCTATAGTTGGACTTTTATATGCTTATGATTTAGGTAATACAGAAATTGCAAAATTTTCAGATATTGTACTAGAAGATAAAAAGATTAGAAATAAACAAAAAGATTTTGCTATGAATCTATTTGAAGGTACATTAGAAAACCTTGAAGTGATAGATAAAAACTTATCTGAACATCTTCAAAAAAGAGATATAAAAGAGGTAGGGGCTGTTGAAAAAGCAATTTTAAGACTTTCTATTTATGAGATAGTATTTACTAAACTTGATAAAGCAATTGTAATAAATGAAGCTATAGAATTAGCTAAAAAGTTAGCTAGTGATAATGCTCCAAAATTTATCAATGGATTACTAGATAGTATTTAATCTAAAATTATATAAGTATAGATGGAGATAAAATGAAATTATGTATCGCTTTAGATAAATCAAGTGCAAAAGAAAATTTAGAATTAGCTAAAGAAATAAAAGATTTTGATGTTTGGTTAAAAGTTGGATTTAGAAGTTATATAAGAGATGGAAAAGATTTTTTAAATGAATTAAAAAAAATAAATCCAAATTTTAAAATATTTTTAGACCTAAAGCTTTATGATATTCCAAATACAATGGCAGATGCAGCTATGGAAATAGCAACATTAGATGTAGATATGTTTAATGTTCATGCAAGTAGTGGGAAAATTGCTATGAAAACAGTTATGGAAAGACTTTCAACTTTAGAAAAAAGACCTTTAGTTTTGGCAGTAACTGCACTTACAAGTTTTGATAATGATAATTTTAAAGATATATATAATGATGATATATCTACAAAAGCAACACAATTTGCAAAAGATACTTTTGAGGCTGGTCTTGATGGTGTTGTATCTTCTGCTTTTGAAAGCTTTGATATCAAATCAAATACTTCAAAAGAATTTATAACACTTACTCCTGGTATTAGACCTTTTGGTGAAGATACTGGTGATCAAAAAAGGGTTGCAGATATTGCATTGGCAAAAAAAGAATTAGTTGATTTTATAGTTGTAGGTAGACCAATATATAAATCAGAAAATCCAAAAGAGGTTGTTAAAAAGATTTTAGATAATATTTAGCTATTACTTAAGGATTCTTTTACCTACTTTTATATATAATTTCAACCTATGGACGAGTGGGTGAGTGGCTTAAACCACATCCCTGCTAAGGATGCGTACTGGTAACGGTACCGAGAGTTCAAATCTCTCCTCGTCCGCCACTTATAAACCCCTATATAACAACACTTTCAAAGACTTTTAAAAAAATATCAATATTATTTATACTACTTCGCAAAATCAAATTATACAAAGATGATATATGATATAATATTTTGATAAATCAATTAAACTAAAAGTGATAAAATGTCAGAAAAACCAAAATTTACCCACTTACACTTACATACCGAATATTCTATGCTTGATGGAGCAAATAAGATACCTGTTTTAGCTAAAAAAATAAAAGAGTTAGGTATGGATAGTGTTGCTATGACTGATCATGGAAATATGTTTGGGACTATTACATTTTATAATGAGATGAAGAAAAATGGGATAAAACCAATTATAGGGATAGAAGCTTATATTCATAATGAAGAGGATATAGGGGATAAAACTACTAAAAGAAGATTTCATTTATGTTTATATGCTAAAAATGATGTAGGGTATAAAAATCTTATGTATCTATCTTCTCAAGCTTATATGCATGGATTTTATTATTATCCACGGATAAATAAAAAACTTTTAATAGAGAATTCTGAGGGGATTATATGTAGTTCAGCTTGTTTGCAAGGGGAAGTAAACTGGCATCTTAATCTTAAAAATGAGAGAAATGTAAAAAATGGTGCAAAAGGGTTTGATGAGGCTAAAAAAATAGCATTAGAGTATAAAGAGATATTTGGTGATGATTTTTATCTTGAGATGATGCGACATGGGATTGTAGATCAGCATTATATAGATACTCAAATTATTCAAATATCAAAAGAAACAGGTATTAAAATAATTGCTACAAACGATACTCATTATACAAATCAAAAAGATGCAGAGGCTCATGAGGCATTTATGTGTATAGCTATGAATAAACTTTATGATGATCCAAATCGTATGCGTCATAGTGTTCATGAATTTTATGTAAAATCCCCAGAGCAGATGGCTAAACTTTATGCTGATATTCCAGAAGCTTTAGAAAATACTCAAGAGATAGTAGATAAGTGTAATTTGGAGATAAAATTAGGGGATCCAACTCCTCCTAATTTTAAATTTACAAGGGAAAAATCTGAGATAAATAATTTGGTTTTACCAGAGCCTGAACTTGAATATTCTTTAGAAAATGATAAAGTATTATTTATAGATGAGTGTAAACGAGGTTTAGAAAAAAGACTTAAAATTGTAGATGAATTTAAACATCAAGAGTATAAAGATAGACTTCAAGTTGAGATGGATATTATTAATAATATGAAATTTCCTGGATATATGCTGATTGTTTGGGATTTTGTTATATTTGGGAAACAACAAAAAATTCCAGTTGGTCCTGGTAGGGGTTCAGCTGCTGGTAGTTTGGTTGCATTTTCATTAGAGATTACAGATATTGATCCTATGCCATATGGACTTCTTTTTGAGAGATTTTTAAATCCTGAGCGAATATCTATGCCTGATATTGATATGGATTTTTGTCAAGCTAGACGACAAGAGGTTATTGACTATACTGTTGAAAAATATGGAAGAAATAATGTTGCTCAAATTATAACTTTTGGTAAGTTACTTGCAAAAGGTGTTATTCGTGATGTTGCTAGAGTTCTTGATATGCCGTATAAAGAAGCAGATGCAATGGCAAAACTTATACCAGATGAGCTTGGTATAAATCTAACTGATTCTTGGGAAAAAGAACCTAAAATAAAAGAGCTATGTGATTTCAATCCAAAAGCTGCAAGAGTTTGGGAATATGCACTTGCCCTTGAAGGTCTAAATAGAAATGCAGGGACACACGCAGCTGGTGTTGTAATATCAAATGAACCATTATGGAAAAAAACACCACTATTTAAACCATCAGGTCAAGATACTATTGCTACGCAATACAATGGAAAATATGTAGAAGATGTAGATTTAATTAAGTTTGATTTCCTTGGACTTAAAACACTTACTGTTATTGAGGGTGCTTTACAACTTGTAGAGAAAAGACACGGAATAAGGATAGATTTTACTAGTAAAGATGTAAATGATAAAGGTGTTTATGATTTGATTTGTACAGGACATACAATAGGATTGTTTCAAATTGAATCATCTGGTATGCAAGACCTTTGTAAGCGACTTAAGCCATCAAACTTTGAGGATATTATTGCTGTACTTGCATTATATAGACCCGGACCTATGGAGTCTGGTATGCTTGATGACTTTATAGATAGAAAACATGGTCGAGCTGAGATAAATTACTTTTATGATGAATTTACTGAACCTCTTGAACCAATTCTAAAACCAACTTATGGGGTGATTGTATATCAAGAGCAAGTTATGCAAATCGTTCAAGTTATTGGTGGATTTTCTCTTGGTGGGGCAGATTTAGTTCGTCGAGCTATGGGAAAAAAGATTGTTGAGGAGATGGATAGACTTAAAGGTGAGTTTGCAGATGGTGGTGTTAAAAAAGGTTATAATCGTCAACATTGTGAAGAGTTATTTGATCTTATTGTAAAGTTTGCTGGGTATGGATTTAATAAATCACATTCGGCTGCTTATGCTATGGTTACATTTTATACCTCATATTTAAAGTGTTATTACCCTACTGAATTTATGGCATCACTTCTTACTCTTGAAAAAGACAATACTGATAAAGTTGTAAAATATGTAGATGAAGTAAAAAGGATGGGATTTGAGCTTGTACCACCTGATATAAATAAATCTCATCTTGTATTTTCTGCTAATAATATTGATAACCAAGAGGTTGTTATGTTTGGTATGGGTGCGCTTAAAGGGGCAGGGGATGTTGCTATAAATTCAATGCTTACTGCTAGAGAAGATGGTCCCTTTAAAGATTTAAGTGATTTTGTAAGTCGTATTGATAGTAGTAAAGTAAATAAAAGGGTA
>DAOVXU010000202.1 GCA_030635995.1 Arcobacter sp.
CATCACTAAAATGTTCTTTTGGATTATCTCTAAGACCATCATTAGCTTTAGCTCTCTCATCTAAAAATTCTCTTGTAATATCATCAACAGCTACTATTCCAGATTTTGCACCAGCTTCAATTGCCATATTACATAAAGAAAATCTATCATCCATAGTAAGATATTGGATTGTATCACCAGTGAACTCTAATGTTTTATATAAAGCTCCATCAACACCAATCATTCTAATAATCTCTAAAATCAAATCTTTACCTGTAACAAACTCTTGTAGTTTACCTGTAAATACTACCTTAATAGATTCAGGTACTTTAAACCAATTCCCACCTGTAATCATAGCAAAAGCTAAATCGGTACTCCCCATTCCTGTAGAAAAAGCACCTAAAGCACCGTGCGTACAAGTATGAGAATCAGCACCAATAATCACATCTCCTGGAAGTACCAAACCTTTTTCAGGTAAAAGTGCATGTTCAATACCCATATCTTTCTCATCAAAAAAGTATTTAAGATCATGTTTAGCTGCAAAATCTCTACTTATCCTTGCTTGATTTGCAGAAGCGATATCTTTTGCAGGGATAAAGTGATCTAAAACTAAAGCAAAACCATCTGGATTTGCTAATTTTTCCACACCACTCTGCTCAAATGCTTTTATTGAAATAGGTGTTGTAATATCATTTCCAATTACCATATCAATTGGGCTTCTTACAATTTCTCCAGCATATACTACTTTCCCAACATGCTCACTAAATATTTTTTCTGTTATTGTTTGACTCATCATTTATCTCTTATTTTGGTTATTTTTCCCATTATATCCAATATGTTATTAAAAGATAAATATCTTATTATTTTACATTTTCATATTATTGTAAAACAATTTGATAGCCACGACCTTTAATATTCTGAATTAAGTTTTTTGAAGTTTTGATTCTAAATCTTTTTATAAATGTTCTTAATCTTTCGTCACTTACATCTTCATTTTCCCAAAGAGTAGTTTTTAAAAATTTATCATTTATAGTTTTTTGGATATTTTTAAGTAATAATTGTAAACATTTACTTTCTCTTTTTGTAATTGCTATATATTTATTATCTTTATATAAGTTATGAGTCATTTTATTAAATTTAAATCCATCTATTAATGATATCATTGTATTATTAAGTTCAGAACTTATAGAGAGTATATATTCTAAAAGCTCCTCTGGATCAAATGGTTTAATAAAATATTTAATGACACCAATATCTATAGCATTTAATAGTTTTTCAGTATCACTAAAAGCACTTAATATAATAATTTGTACTTTTGGATCTATTTTTTTTAATTCTTTTGCCATCTCAAGTCCATTTAATTCTGGCATCATAATATCAGTAATAATTATATTAGGAGAATGTTGATGATATTTTTCTATACCCTCTTTTCCATTAGAAGCAATAATAAATTCATTAAAATTATCTCCAATAGCATTTTTTAAAAGTGTTGCTAGATTATTTTCATCTTCAACCAATAAAACTTTTAATGCTTTTAATATATTATTCGACATCATCTACTATCTCTAATGGTATTTGTATAAAAAATGTAACACCATTTTTATTCTTTTGAATATTTATAGTGCCATTAAAACCTTGTTCACAAATTATTTTTGACATAAACAATCCAAGTCCTGTACCACTGCTTGAATGTTTAGTTGTAAAATAAGGTTCAAATATTTTATCAAAATCCTTATCATTTATCCCACCAGCATTGTCTTCTACTGTTATTTTAGCCATAGTGTCATTTTTACTAGTAGTGATAATAATATCTCTTTTTGTAATTTTATTATATATAAAAGCATCTTTTGAATTTTGAATTAGATTAATCATCACTTGTGATAATTCATTGGGGATACCTAATATTTCAATATTAGCAAAGTTTGTTTTGATTGTTATCTCTTCTTTTTTAATAATTCTTTTTAAAATAGTTAATGATTCATTTATACTATCTTGTAAATAAAAAAGTTTGTAAAATCATCTATAGTATTTGACATATTTTTAATAATATTTTTACTCTCATTATAGAATTTTAGTACATTCTCATTTTCATGATTTAAAGATGATTTTTTCATATTAAAAGTAGTTAGGGAAAGTTCTGTTAATGGTTGTCGCCATTGGTGGGCAATATTTGCTAACATTTGTCCTAAACTTGCAAGTCTTGATTGCCAAAATATCATTTTTTGTTTTTCTTCTAATTCTTCTTGTAACATTATCTCTTTTGTTACATCGTAACGAATAGCTATATATTCAACAATATTATTATTTTCATCAAGAATAGGGGTTACTGTTGTGTTAACATAAAATATCGAACCATCTTTTGCAAGGTTTTTAACAGTAGCTTTATATGTTTCTTTATTTTGTATAGTATCCCAAAGAAGCTTGAATTTTGAAGCAGCTACATCAGGATGTCTTACTATATTATGATCTTTACCAATTAATTCCTCTTTTGTATATCCAGAGATTTTACAAAATTCATCATTTACAAAAGTGATAATACCAGCAGTATCAGTTTTTGATACAATATTGCTTTTCTCTATCGCTTCTATATACTGTTTTAACATCATTTATAAAACCTTAAGTTAAATTGATAAACTTTTTTGACATATTTATTATTTAAAAGTTAATGTTTCTCTTTTTTAATTGGAACAACTAGCATATTTACATATCTACCTTCAAATTTTGGTGGATTTTCTTTATGTCCAATATCTTCAACCATTGGCCAAACACCATTAAGTACATCTACACCAGCAGATGGATTTGACATCTCTCTACCTCTTAAAAATACTCTAAATTTTACATGATTTCCTTGCTCTAAGAATTCTCTTGCATGTTTTACTTTATAGCTAATATCATTTGCAGCAATTTTTACAGAAAGTTTAATCTCTTTAGTTACGATAACTTTTTGATTTTTTCTAGCTTCTTTTTTCTTTTTTTCTTGCTCATATTTAAACTTACCATAGTTCATTATTTTAACAACTGGTGGTTTAGCACCGGCAGCAATACATACAAGATCAAGTCCTGCTTCCTCTGCATGTGCATTTGCTTCTCTTGAACTTATGATTCC
>DAOVXU010000221.1 GCA_030635995.1 Arcobacter sp.
AATCTGCAAGAGGTATTGGGTATCCACATGCTTTAAATCTTCCAATAGATGAGACTAAAATACCTTCGTTTGTTAAACCCTATTTAGAGTTAACTCAAAAGATGGCTTTTACAATTGCTCAAATGGATAAAACAGATATTAAATCTATTAAAATTGAAGCAGAGGGTGATATTTCTGATTATTTAGATAGTTTAATTACTTTTGGAGCTGTTGGGGCTTTAACACCAGCAATTGGTTGTGAAAAGATAAATTATGTTAATGCCTCTTTTGTTACAAAAGAGAAAGATATCAAACTTGAAACGGTTAAGCATCCAAATACAAGTGGTTATAAAAATATGGTTACTATTAAAATAACTACATCAAATGGTGTAAATAAAATTTCTGGTACTATTTTTGATGAAGATAAACAAAGAATTATTGATATCAATGATTATATTGTAGATGTAGAGCCTTGTGGTAAAATGATATTATTTAAAAATTCTGATGTTCCTGGTGTAATTGGTGAAGTTGGACAAACATTAGGTGATAGTAATATAAATATAGCAGATTTTAGACTTGGAAGAAATTCTAAAGGTGCTGCATTAGCTGTTGTTATTGTTGATGATAATGTAAGTGATGAAATTTTAGAAAAATTAAGAAGCTTAGAAGCAGCAACTGCTGTTTACTTTGTTCAGATATAATTAGGGAGTATACTATGGCATTAGGTATGAGTGATTTAAAAAAAGGTCTTAAAGTAGAAGTTGATGGTATTCCATATAAAATTATAGATTATGCTCATGTGAAACCTGGTAAGGGTGCTGCATTTGTAAGATGTAAGATTAAAAACTTTTTAAATGGTAAAACTATTGATAAAACTTTTCATGCAGGTGATAAGTTTGAAACACCAGATTTAGAACAAAAAACTATGCAGTTCTTATATGATGATGGTGAGATGCTACAATTTATGGATACTACTACTTATGATCAAATAGGTTTAACTTATGAGCAAGTTGGAGATACTGAAAAATGGATTATAGATGGTATGAATGTTGATATGATGTTTTTTAAAGGTGAAGCAATTACAGTTGAACCACCAATTTCTGTTAATATGAAAGTTGTTGAAACACCACCAAACTTTAAAGGTGATTCTCAAGGTGGTAAAAAACCTGCAACTTTAGAGTGTGGAGCTGTTGTTCAAGTTCCTTTTCATATCATTGAAGGTGATATGGTAAAATGTGATACTAGAACTGGTGAATATACAGAAAAAGTAAAATAATTTTTATATAGAGGTTCTATTACCTCTATATTTTTCTTAAAAATATTATGTTAAAAATAATACTTCTCTCTTTTTTCCTCTTTGCAACTTCTCTTTTTTCAAAAAATCTTCCTATTTATGGGAATGTTTATCTATCTCAATATTCTTCTCAATCATCAGAAATAGTATATGAATCAAATAGTGGTAAAAAACTAAGTGAACTTATATGGAAAATTGATAATGTAAGTTTATTCGGTATTGGATTTCAAGTACCATGTCAAAATAAATTTAAATTTAATTTAAATTACCAATCTATGATAACTGAAAATAGTGGTATGATGACTGACTATGATTGGCTTAAAGACTACACAACTGATTGGAGTGATAGGTCAATTCATCCAACTACTAAAATTACAAATATCTCTATTTTTGATATAAATTTACAATATGATTTAAAAAATAATAAATATGGAAATAGATATATTGTATATGCTGGATATAAAGTTGAAGAACATGGTTTTGAAGCTTGGGATGGAAGTTATATATATTCATCTAATAATGGATTTAGAGATAAAAATGGTATCTTTAATGGACTTGGAATTACCTATAAGGAAGAATTTAAAAGTTTCTATCTAAAAGGAATGGCGATAAAATCTGTAGATGATTTTGTTTTAAAAGGATTTATCTCCTATAGCCCTTTTGTTATTGTTACTAATGAAGATACACATCATTTTCGTTCATTTACAAATACAAATAGTTTTAATAGTACAACTATGTATGAAGTTGGATTTATGTTAAATTATTATTTAAGTAGAGATATTTTAATAGGGTTAGATTATACTAAAAGAGTTTATAATGAAACTGATGGAACTACAAGTAGATATTATTATGATACAACAATAGATAAATATAATGATGGGACAGTTATACCTAAAGGGACTAGATTGGTTTACGGTGGAGCAGGTATAAAAAGTGAATCTACAACAAATACATTTTTAAAAGTTACATTTAAGTTTTAATTTAATAATTTCTATTGACAAATCACACTTTTTTTTATATAATCTTAGCACTCAATTAGTAAGAGTGCTAATTTATAATGATTTAGATAAGAATAGATAATAAACAAAGGGATAAAATGAATTTTCAACCAATAGGCGATAGAATTTTAGCAAAAGTACCAGAAGTGGCAACAGCAACACAAAGTGGTATATTTTTACCAGAAACTGCAACAAAAGAGAGACCTACACAAGCAGTTATTGTTGCAATTAGTGAATCAACAAAAGATATGAATATTGGAGATACAGTAGTATATGCAAAGTTTGCAGGTACAGAACTTGCTATTGATGGTATTGAGTATTTAGTACTTGATTCAAAAAAAGATATTCTTGGCGTATTCGCTAAATAGTATAAAATAAAAGA
>DAOVXU010000050.1 GCA_030635995.1 Arcobacter sp.
AATTAAATTCTTTATTTTTATTGTGCTTACTATTACAGGCTATATTTGTTTTATATTTTATAGTTAAAGTATGTTCACAGTTATTTTTGAAATTATACAATTTATTTGCTGTATTGTATATATCTGTAGAATAGGGGGATAATTTTAATGATAAACAATTTATATCCTCTTTTATTAACTCTTTATCATAAACTTTTGTAAAATAATCATCTTGCATACATCCTGTAAATAAAATTAAAAATGTTAATACCAATATTTTTATAATTGTGAAGCCCTTCTTACTAAAGAGATATTATTTGTAAGTTTTATTATAGTTTGTTCTAATTCAAATTTATTTTTAGCATAATAAGATGAAGTTTTAAGAAGATTTAATTTTTCTTCAAAATTTTCTATAGTTTGAAGTTTAATATCATCATCAAGTAAACTCATAATTAAATCTGGAGTTTGCTTTTGTAGTTTTGTAATAATATGCTCATAGGTATATTGATTGTCTGTATCTAGCTTATAATATTCACAAAGTTCTTTATAAACTTCTTGAGTAGATGAACCATATCTTCTGTAAATTACACCAGCATAATCATTTAAATATTTTAATACCATATTATAATTATATAAAATATTTAAAATATTTTCCTTTTCATCAGTGTCATTTTCAATATCTTTATATACTTTACTAAATATATGATATGAACATAAATATGTAATCTCTGAACAATTTTGTTTTATATCTTCAATAAAATCAATTACTTTCATTTTTAATCCCTATTATTTATAAAAAAAAGGGATAGAATTATTCTACCCCCTTTTTGCATTATAAAGTGTATCTCTAAATATATTTTATCTAAATTTGAGGTCCAGCAGCTGTAAAATCAAAGTCACTATCTTCTGTTAAGTATTTTTTAAAGTTTTCTATATACATAGATGCTAATTTATTTGATGCATTATCGTAAGCTTTTTTATCTTCCCAAGTATTTTTAGGATTTAACACTTCTGTATCAACACCAGTAAGTGTTTTAGGAATGGCTAAATTAAATGTATCTAACATTTCAAATTCACTATTATTAATATTACCATCTAAAATACCATTTATACAAGCTCTTGTATTTTTAATACTCATTCTTGTTCCTGTTCCATAAGCACCACCAGTCCATCCTGTATTTACAAGATAAACATTTACATTATGTTTATTAATTTTTTCACCAAGAAGTTTTGCATAATCTGTTGGATGTAAAGGTAAAAATGCTTCACCAAAACAAGCACTAAATGTAGCAGTAGGTTCTTTAATACCTCTTTCTGTTCCTGCAACTTTAGCAGTATATCCACTTAAAAAGTAATACATTGCTTGTTGAGAAGTTAGTTTAGAAACTGGAGGTAATACACCAAAAGCATCTGCACTTAAGAAAATAATATTTGTTGGATGTCCAGCAATACTATTTGGTTGAATATTTTCAATATGATTAATAGGGTAAGAAACTCTTGTATTTTCTGTTTTTGAACTATTAGTATAATCAACATTTCCATTTTCATCGGCAACTACATTTTCTAATATAGCACCTTTTTTAATAGCAGCAAAAATTTCAGGTTCACTTTTTGCATCTAGGTTTACAACCTTAGCATAACAACCACCTTCAAAATTAAATACACCATCATCATCCCAACCATGTTCATCATCACCTATTAAAGCTCTATGAGGATCAGTTGAAAGTGTAGTTTTACCCGTACCACTTAGTCCAAAGAAAAGTGCAGTATCACCATCTTTACCTACATTTGCTGAACAATGCATTGCCATTTTACCTGTTAGAGGAAGCCAGTAGTTCATCATAGAAAAGATACCTTTTTTTATCTCACCAGCATACCAAGTTCCACCAACAACAGCTTCATTAGCTTCTACATCAAAAGCTACATAAACTTCAGAATGTAAATCTTGTTCTTTCCAATCAGAATTTGTAGTTTTACAAGCATTATACATAGTAAAATCTGGTTTAAAATTTTCTAACTCTTCTTTTGTTGGTCTAATAAACATATTTTGTACAAAATGTGATTGCCAAGCAACTTCTGTAATAATTCTTACAGATTTTCTACTATCGCGACTTGCTCCACAAAATACATCTGTTACATATAAATCTTTTCCATTTAATTGTTCTTTTCCTTGTTTAAGTAAATCTTTATAAATATCTTTAGTTATTGGTTGATTTATATCACCCCAAGAGATATAATTATTTGATGGACTTTGATCTACAAAGTATTTATCTTTTGGACTTCTACCAGTAAAAATACCAGTATCTATCATCAATGCACCTTGTGAGCTAATCTTAGCTCCTTCATTTTCAACTGCATGATTTATTAAAGTATCAATATCAAGGTTTAAATAAACCTCGCCTACATTTTCTAAACCAAGAGACCTCTTTAATAAATTTGTAATATCAGACATAATTCTTTTTTCCTAAATTTTTTATTTAAATATTGATAATAGTACACCAGCTGCAACGGCTGAACCGATTACACCAGAAACATTTGGACCCATTGCGTGCATCAATAATATATTTGACTTATCATACTCTTGACCAACTTTACTTACAACTCTTGCTGCCATTGGTACCGCTGAAACTCCAGCTGCTCCAATTAGTGGATTGATTTGTGCATCAGCAGGACTAAATTTATTCATTAATTTAGCCATTAAAACACCAGTTGCAGTTCCTACAGAAAATGCAATTAAACCAATTATCATAATACCCATTGTATCAAGTACTAAGAACTTATCAGCAGCTAGTTTTGAACCAACACCAAGACCTAAGAATATTGTTACAATATTGATAAGTGAATTTTGCATAGTATCACTTAATCTATCTACTACACCAGATTGTTTTGCAAAGTTACCAAATGCAAATGCACCAATCAAAGGGGTAGACTCAGGTAAAAGTAAAATAGCCATCATCAAAATTAATATAGGTAAAAATAATTTTTCCAATCTATGTACTTTTCGTAGAGCTGGCATTTTTATTTTTCTTTCAGCTTCTGTTGTAAGTGCTTTCATAATCGGAGGTTGAATTACAGGTACTAGTGCCATATAAGAATATGCTGCAACTGCTATTGCTCCTAATAAATGTGGAGCTAATGCATTTGCAATAAAAATAGAAGTAGGACCATCCGCCCCACCAATTATAGATATTGCACTGGCATCTTGTATGTCAAATCCAATCATAACTGCACCAACTAAAGAACCAAAGATTCCAAATTGAGCAGCTCCACCTAATATTGCTGTTTTAGGATTAGCTAAAAGTGGACCAAAATCTGTCATAGCTCCAACACCCATAAATATTAATAGTGGAAAAAATCCATTTGCAATACCCATATTATAAATAATACCAAGCATACCATTTTCTCCACCTATTCCTGCTAATGGAATATTGGCTAATAATCCACCAAATGCTATAGGTAAAAGCAGTAAAGGCTCAAATCCTTTAGCGATAGCAAGATAGAATAGTATAAAAACAAGAATAAACATGATAAGTCTTCCCCATGTTTGTTCAAATGTTGTCATAAGTCTTGCATCTTCACTATGTGCTTCTGATGTCATTACATCATCACTAGGACTAAAAAGAGCTTTGATACCCGTTGTAGCATAAAATGATACTGCTAGTTCACCTAAAGTTTTAGATTGATACTCTTTTTTTTCAGTTTGTACTTTAGTAGACTCATGTGCATCAGATGCACTAAGATTAAAGGTAAAAGCACTAAAAAACATAATTAGTAAAGATATAATTATTTTTTTGTTCATTGATTTCTCCAAATTTTTATATTTTTTAGCCAATTACAACTAAAACTTGACCCTCTTCAACGGCATCATTTGGTTTAACAGGTATAGCTGTAACAGTTCCCGCACAAGGAGATTCAATATCAATTTCCATTTTCATAGCTTCTAAAATTGAGATAACTTGACCCTCTTCAACTTTATCACCAACACTAACTAATATTTTCCATACACTACCATTTACTGTAGCACCAACTTCTGTTCCTGCACCAGATGCAACAGGAGCTGACATAGGAGCTTCAGCAACAGGAGCTGTACTTGGAGCAACTTGTATATCTACATCACCTTGTGCTACTTGTACACTAAACTTTTTACCATCTACTACTACCGTATAATTACCATCTGCCATTTCACTATTTCCTTTATTTTCTGATTCTTCTTCACTAATTTTTCTTACACTTAATGGTGATTCACCTTTTAAGAATGATATACCTTTTTCTTCACAAGCAGCAGCAATAAATATATTTTCTTCTGTTGTTGCTAACTCTTCTATCTCTAATCTTTCTTTCCATGCAGCTAATGATTTTCTTGGATCTCTATCTGCAATATCAAGTGGATTTTCTGTTGTTGGTTCTAATTTTAATTTTTTAGAAGCCAAATCAATAATCTCTTGATTTGGCTTTGTAGGTGTTGTACCAAAATAACCAAGTACCATTTTCCCATAACCTGGAGCAATTTGTTTCCAAGGTCCAAACATAACATTTGCATATGCTTGTTGCCAATAAAATTGAGATACAGGTGTAACAGAAGTACCATAACCACCTTTTTCTACAACTTCTTGCATAGCTTTAATAACTTCAGGAAATTTATCTAAAGTATTATCATCTCTCATCATTTGAGTATTTGCCGTTAAAGCTCCACCTGGCATAGGTGAAAATGGAATAAGTGGAGAAACTTGAGTTGCTTCTGGTGGCATCATATAGTCACTCAAACAATCTTTTAAAGTCTCTTCATAAGCTAAAATCTTATTTACTTCTAATCCACCTAAATCATAGTTACTACCTTTAGTTGCATGTAAAAGCGTAAGAATATCTGGTTGAGAAGTTCCTCCACTAACAGGAGAAGCAGCCAAATCAATTCCATCTGCACCAGCATCAAGTGCAGCTAAATATGCGGCAACACTTACACCAGCTGTTTCATGAGTATGAAGTCTAATATGAGCAGAATCTCCTAGAAGTTTTCTAGCCATTTTAAATGTTTCATAAATTTTAGTTGGATTTGCTGTACCACTTGCATCTTTAAAACAGATTGAATCATATGGTAAACCAGAGTCTAAAATACCTCTTAAAGTTTTTTCATAAAATGCCACATCGTGAGCACCTTGACAACCTGGCGGTAAATCCATCATAGTTACAACAGCTTCGTGCTTTAAACCGTGATTTTTAATACATTGTGCAGAATACTCAAGATTTTTAACATCATTAAGTGCATCAAAGTTTCTAATAGTTGTTGTACCATGTTTAGCAAACATTTTTGCATGTAGATCCACTAACTCTCTACTTCCCGTATCTAACATAACCGTATTGATACCTCTTGAAAGTGTTTGTAAGTTTGCATCTGGACCAACAATTTTTCTAAATTTGTCCATCATTGCAAATGCATCTTCTTGTAGATAGAAGTATAAAGACTGAAATCTTGCTCCCCCACCAAATTCAAAGTGAGTTATACCAGCTTCTTTTGCCGCTTCAACAGCTGGAAAGAAGTCATCCATAAGAACCCTACCACCAAAAACAGATTGGAATCCATCTCTGAATGTTGTGTCCATTATATCAATAAATTTTTTTGCCATATTTGATTAACCTTTTGTGTTATTGTGATGTATGATTGCAGCAGTAATTGCAGCAGTAATTTGACTGTCATCTGTAACATTCGTTTGTGAACGTTTATAATTGTCAGGCTTCTTTACCTCTTCTTTAAAAAACTTAGCTATTAATCTAGCTTGTAGCTTAAGAGCAAAAATCATAATTATTAAGAATGTGAAAACAATTCCCATCCCTAAAGCCATAAATTTTAAAGCTTCACCTACTAAATTTACTTCTTCCATATAATACCTCATATATTTTAACAATTTCTAATTGCATTAAAAATGTAATTTCCAAATTTTATATAAAAAATGCTTCAGTAATAATTATTTTTGAGATAAATTATAAAATTATATTAGCAATTTTACATAATAACACATCAAATTGATTAGATATGATTATTAGTTTGTTATTTATTAATTCAATTTTTTTAGTCATTTGATACCTTTTTACTTTTTATTTTAAAATTATTGCATAAAATAATAATTTAACATAAAAATATTGCATATTGACATATTATTATGTTATGATTCTATTAATATGAAAGAAAAGGAAAGATTATGTTAGATGTTATAAAAATTATAGATAAGTTAAAAGGTGTATTAGATAATGAAAGTGATAAAAAAGTTTTTGATAAAGATGTGTCTTTTGCACTAAATATTACACAAGCTAATTTTGCAACTATTAAACAAAGAAATAAAATACCGTTTTCAAATATATTAGATTTTTGTGCTATAAAAAAAATATCAATAAATTGGTTATTTTATGGACAAGATCCTAGTAGTCTTATTGATAGTACGGATAAGTATTGGATTAAATATTTTCCTACTGTATCTGTTAGTGCAGGTGGTGGTGCATATGATGGAGATGATGATTATGAGAAACTTGAAGTTCCTCCCTATTTTACAAATATGTTGGGTGGTGTTGATAATGTAAAAAATATAGAAGCTATAAATGTTACAGGAGATAGTATGGAGCCTACATTAAATAGTGGTAATATAATTTTTCTTGATAAAACAAAATATGATCTAAGTAAAGATGGTATATATGCTTTTGTAAATGAAAATGGATTATTTGTAAAAAGAATTCAAAAAAGGATAGATGGTAAGCTTGATGTTATATCAGATAATAAAGAATATCCGATGCAAATTGTAAAAAAAGAGGAGATTAATATATTAGGTAAAATAGTTGGTTCATTTGGTTCTATATTTTAGATACAACTTAACTAATCATAATTTTTGAAAATTTATGTTACAATTTATTAATTATTTTAAACTTAAAGGATTTTCCACTTTGGACACGTCTCCCCCCATTAACTTAAATGAGCTAGTATGGATATATTAGTTTTACTTTTTGCACTTGTACTAAGTGTATCGTTTTTATGTTCAATTCTTGAATCTATCCTTTTATCTACAAATATGACTTATATATCTATATTAGAAAGAAAAAGTCCAAGTGTAGGAAAATTGCTTAAAAAATTAAAAACAGATATTGATGAATCAATTGCATCTATCCTTATACTTAATACATTTGCAAATACACTAGGTGCAACTGCAATAGGTATACAAGCACAAAATGTATTTCAGCATAATAGTAATTTAATTTTAGCAGTTACCATATTGCTTACATTTTTAATTTTATTTGTTGCAGAGATAATTCCTAAAACTATAGGAGCTGTTTATTGGAAACAGTTAGCCCCAATTGCAGCTAAATTAATTAGAATTTTTATATTTTTAACATATCCTATTATTGTAATAACACTTTTTGTTACAAAAAAGATAAATAAAGATAATGGTGCAGAACAAGTATCAAGAGAAGATATTCTACACTCAGCTCTTTTAAGTGAAGAGGAGGGTATTATCAATGATTTAGAATCTGATATTATAGAAAATACTTTGGGTCTTACAGGTGTTAAAGTAAAAGATATTTTAACGCCTAGAAGTGTTATGTTTGCAGTTCAAAAAGATACAATAATAAAAGATCTACTTAACAATAAAAATACATATAGATTTTCAAGAGTACCTGTCTATGACAATGATGTTGATGATATTGTAGGGATGATACTTACTAAAAAGTTATTTAAACATGCAATAAAAGATAAAAAAACAACTATTGAATCGATAATGATCAATATAGATACAATAAATGAAAATATACCTGTATCTAAAGCTCTAAGTAGTTTTACTAAAACAAAAGCTCATATGTTAGTAGTAACAGATGGATATGATCAAACAGAAGGTTTAGTTACCCTTGAGGATTGTATAGAAACATTATTAGGGTTAGAGATTATGGATGAACTTGATACTACAGAAGATATGAGAAAATTAGCAAGTGCAAAGATGAAAGCAAATAGAAAAAAACAAATAGATTAATTAATCTATTTGTTTATCTAACCAAACCATTATTCCTTTTTGGACATGTAGTCTATTTTCAGCTTCACTAAATATAACTTCACTATGCTTTTCAAATATTTCACTACTCACTTCAAAATCTCTATATGCAGGTAAGCAATGTAAAAATATTGCTTTTTTATCCGCTTTATTCATAAGTTCTTCATCTACAATAAAACCATTGAAATCTTTTATTCTTTTCTCTTTTTCATCCTCTTGACCCATTGATATCCAAGTATCAGTTGTAACTACAGTTGCATTTCTTATAGCCTCTTTGGGGTTATATGATGTTGTAATAGTTGCTCCACTTACTTTTGCAAATTCTAAAGCTTGTTTTAATATATCATTATCAACCTCGTAGCCTTTTGGTGTAGCAATAGATAGATCAAATCCAAGTTTTGAAGCTAACATAAGCCAAGAATGAGTCATATTATTTCCATCACCAATATAAGCTACTTTAAGATTATTTTGTAAATTATTTTCAACAATAGTTAAATAATCAGCCATAAGTTGAACTGGATGAAATTTATCTGTTAATCCATTTATAATAGGTACTTTAGAATATGATGCAAATTCTTCTAATTCTTTCTGAGAATCATTTCTTATCATTATCATATCAACCATACGGCTAATTACTCTACTTGTATCACTAATTGGTTCACCACGACCTAGTTGGATATCGTTTGAACTTAAAAAAAGTCCAACACCACCAAGTTGATAGATACCTGTTTCAAAACTTACTCTAGTTCGTGTACTACTTTTTTCAAATATCATACCAAGAGTTTGCATAGGCATATATTGTTTAAAGATTTTTGATTTTGTCTCTTTTTTGATTTTAATTGAAAGTTCAATAATATCTAGTATCTCTTCTTTACTATAATCTTTCAATGTTAAAAAGTGTCTCATATTCTATTCCTAATTTAGTGAATGTTTTTTAAAAAGCAATAATTATAGTTTTTTTAACCTTAAAAGAAACAATTTTTAGTTAGTATAAATACTATATTAATTAAAAGATGGAAAATGATAGTAGGAATTCAAGGAAAAATAGAAAAAAAAGAACCAACATTTTTACATATAAATACAAATGGATTGATCTATGAAGTATTTATATCTATAAACTGTAGTAGTTCAATTACAGACAATGATGTAAAACTTTTTACAACACATATTATAAGGGAAGATTCTCAGTCACTTTATGGGTTTGTTGATATAAATGAAAAAAAACTTTTTGATACAGTTATAAAGATTAATGGTGTGGGACCTAAAGTAGCACTTGCTATTTGTAGTACATTTACACCAACATCTTTTGCTCAAATTGTTTCAACTTCAGATATTGGAATGTTAAAAAGGGTTCCAGGTATTGGACCTAAGGGGGCAAGTAGAATACTTGTAGAGTTAAGTGGTTTTGTTGTTGATGGAAATAGTGATGAAAATTCAACATTTGTACATGCTAGTGAAGCTGTCTTGGCACTTGAGACATTAGGATTTAAAAAAGATAATATAAATAAAGCTCTTAAAGATTGCGTAGGTACTACAACTGCTGAACTTGTAAAAGAAGCTTTAAGAAACTTACAAAAGTAAAGAGGTGATATGGATAAAATAGCAATTGTATTTGGAGCAAAAAGTTTTGAACATGAGATAAGTATCGTTAGTTCTATAGCTATGAAAGATGTTTTATCAAATGAATTAGTTTATATATTTATAGATAAACATAGAGAGTTTTATAATATACCAAGCGATAAGATAAATTCAAAATTATTTTCAAGCGGAGAGTATAAAAAGTTTGATAAGTTAAATATAACACAAGGTGGTTTTTATAAATCATCTTTATTTGGAAATAAAGCTATAGAGTTTGATGTAGTATTGAATTTAACTCATGGAGGCGATGGTGAAGATGGTATCTTAGCATCTCTATTTGAGTTTTTCAATATTCCTTTTATAGGTCCAAGAACAGTTGCTTGTGTAGTAAGTTGTGATAAATTTATAACAAAAGATTATGCAACATCTTGTGGTGTAAAAACTTTATCTTGTCAATACTTTAAAAAAGATGATAAGATAAAAATAGATAAATATCCTGTGAT
>DAOVXU010000190.1 GCA_030635995.1 Arcobacter sp.
AGTATTTAAAGGTATAAGAGATGGAGACTTTACAGAAGCTTTAAAAGGTTATATAAATAATAAATCACAATTTACGCAAGTGGTATTTAATCAACTTTCACATGAAGTTTTAAAAAGAACTATAAATCAAACGACGGATAGAATTTTAAATATTGGAAGATATTGGGATGATAAAGATTCAATTGATATAATTGCATTAACAAAAGATGGAAAAACTATCATAGGAACTACAAAATTTACAAATTCTAAAATGAAAAAGAGTGAATTAACAAAATTAAAAGAGTTAGCTAAAAAGTTAAATATTGAAGTTGATACCTATGTATTATTTTCTAAAAAAGGTTTTTCTAGTGAATTAAAATCTCTAAAAGGTGAAAATTTAAAATTATTCACACCTCGAAATTTTGCTATTATCTCTTACTAATTTTAGAGCTCTCTTTAATAGTTGTAGTAGGTTGATGGAATAAGAAAAATCTTAACTTTCTGTGTGGTATTATAGAGTTTTATAAAACTCATATCCATCTCCTTAAATAATTAACTTATAATAATATTATACAATACAAATGTATTTAAGATGTATCAAAAAAGTAACATTATTATTTAACACAATCTATTGGTAACAACAATAGTATAAATTTTTTATATATTTTCAGATATTATTAGTATAAGGGGGAAAAATGGAAGAGAAAACAATATCTTATGGAAAATATGTTCAAGAAACTTCAGTACATTATACAACTATTAGTTACAATGATCTTACAAAAGGTGCTAAACCCCGAGGTAAAATAACTCTTCGTGGAATTGATATATATAATCTTATTCAGCCATATTTAAGTGTACGATTTCTGGATCAGGTATCTGCACTGTTGCCACTTGTGATATATCTTGTATTATTTCAATTATTTATACTACAACAATCTGTTATTGATGCTTTACCAATTACTGGTGGTATGGTAGCTGTTATACTTGGACTTATGTTATTTATGGAGGGGATTAAGCAAGGTCTTATGCCTTTAGGTGAGATGATGGGTAATACACTTCCTAAAAAAATTACATTATTTTGGGTACTTTTTATAGCATTTTTACTTGGAGTGGCAGTAACATTTGCAGAACCTGCAATTGGTGCTTTAAAAGCTGCTGGTGCTTTTGTCCCTTTTCTAAATGCTGATGGAACACCTGCCCATAGTATATATCTATATGCTTTATTAAATATATACACTAGCACACTAGTACTTTTAGTTGGTGTTGGTGTTGGTTTTGCAGCTGTTTTAGGTACTATTAGATTTATAAAAGGGTGGAGTTTAAAACCTTATATTTATATAGCATTAACACCAGTTATACTTTTGACTATATATTTTATGATGGTTCCTCAATTGGCTGCTACACTTGGACTTGCTTGGGATAGTGGTGCTGTTACAACGGGACCTGTTACCGTCCCTTTGGTACTAGCACTAGGTATTGGAATTGCATCTAGTTCAGGTCAAGGTGATAGTAAATTATCTGGATTTGGTATCGTTACACTTGCTTCATTATTTCCAATTTTAGTTGTTATGTTATTAACTTTGAGTATATATACAACAGTAACTCCTGCTGAAATTATTGCAATAGCTCAAACATTAACTACACCTATAGGAACAGTTGCCCCTTGGTATGAAATATCTCCAGGTGCAGAGGTTATTGGTGGTATAAGATCAATTTTACCATTGGTAATTTTCCTATTAGTTATTATGAAAATAGTATTAAAATCAAAAATCACAAATGCTGGTATGGTAGCATATGGTGTAGTACTTGCTGTGTTAGGTATGTGTATATTTAATATTGGACTTACTTATGGTTTATCATCTTTGGGTTCCCAATCTGGTAGTATGATACCTGCTGCATTTAGTGAAATAATTGTAAATGGAACAACAATTGAGCAACTTTACCCTTATGCAATGGGGATAATTATAGCGATCTTATTTGCTTGGATTTTAGGATTTGGTGCAACTTTAGCCGAGCCTGCACTTGGAGCTTTAGGTGCTACAGTTGAAGATTTAACAAATGGAGTATTTAAGAAAAAAGCTTTAATCTATGCCGTAAGTTTTGGTGTTGGTACAGGTATCGCTATAGGTATTGTTAAGATAATTTTTAATATACCATTGGGGTATTTACTTTTACCTGCTTATGGAATTGCTATAGTTTTAACATATTTTTCTAGTGAAGAGTTTGTAAATATTGCTTGGGATAGTGCAGGGGTAACTACTGGACCTATTACAGTTCCTCTTGTACTTGCCATGGGGCTTGGTATTGCTAATGCAACTGGTGCTATGGATGGATTTGGAATATTATCAATGGCATCAATTGGACCAATTATCTCTGTACAAGCTACAGGACTTTATATGAAAATGAAAAATAAAAGACAAAAGGAGAAAAGTTAATGGCACATAAACGACAAATAGTAATCTTAACAGATGCAAATCTTATCACATGTATTGTACAAAAAGGGGAAGCAGATAATATTATTAAAGCGGCTTATTCAGCTGGAGCTCAAGGTGCTACAACTTATTATGCACAAGGTAGTGGAGTAAGGGAAAGATTGGGACTTTATGGGGTTGCAGTTGAGGCTGAAAAAGAGGTTATTAATATTATTGTATCTCAAGAACAAACTTCAAGAATTTTTGAAGTGATGTATTTGGCAGGTCAACTAGATACCCCAGGTAAAGGTTTTATATATATTTCGGCTTTAGAAAAAGCTGGCACCTATATCCCTGTTGAAGTATTAGAAAAGTTGGCATAGTTATGCAAACTACAAATAGATTAATAACTTGTATCACCTCAAATGAAACCTTAAATGTGATGCATGAGTTAGAATCAAAAGGGGTATTTACATCAAATACAACTGTAAATAGAGGTACAAGTTCTTCAGAAAAAGATGATGTAGCTATAAGAGTTCTTACTTTAGTTGTTTCACAAGAGCAATCTTCTGAAATATTTGAATTTTTATATAATAAGCTTAATATG
This sequence comes from Arcobacter sp., assembly GCA_030635995.1. Classification (GTDB taxonomy): domain Bacteria; phylum Campylobacterota; class Campylobacteria; order Campylobacterales; family Arcobacteraceae; genus CAIJNA01. Next base: position 2,998 of record DAOVXU010000190.1, read on the forward strand.
TCTGAACCGCATAATGGTATAATATATCAACAAAAGTTACTAAATATGACTGAGTATAAATTGCCAAATGAGAAAGAACTTAAATTTTATAAAAAGTAGTTTAGTGTAAAAATTTTGATATTTTTAAGGTAGTATAATATCAGATAATAAACTACTAAAAAATATCATTATTCCTTCTAACCATTTCATTTTCATTTTCCCTATTTATGTTATGTATTTAAAATTTCTATATCTACTAATTCTATATCAGCACAATCTTTTTTAAATAATTTTCTTGTAGTGGCATCATCCTCTGCTAATGACAATAGATCTGCAAAATCATCTTTTAATGCTTCGAATTGGTATAATTCTTTTTTAGTTTCTATTTTTAATATACTATTATTATTTTTAAAAGCAAAATCTATATTTCTTACACCTTTTGCAAATTCATTTTTAATAGTTTTTGCAACTTTCTCATTTAAAAATATTTGTTCTAATGTTATATC
>DAOVXU010000246.1 GCA_030635995.1 Arcobacter sp.
AAAGTTGATATCCTTATGGTTATTATTAATGGTTGATTAGAAAAATAAAATGATACATATTCAAAATCTATCCTCTACAACTAAAATGCTAATTGAAAATAGTATAGATCAGAGAGAAGATATTGAATTATTTTTAAATGAGATTAACAATATAAATAAAAAGATATCATATGAGATAACTTTTATAGATGTGAAATCTTTACCACTTATGGTGGTAAAGGGGTTAATAAAGAGAAAAGATAGATTAACTGTAGAAACTACACAAAAATCACTTTGGATATATCTATCAAAATTTGGTATTGTAAATAGCTATAAAAATATATTAATAGATAAAAAAATTAAGATAAAAAAACCTATTAATGCTATAGCAATAGGTGGGAGTGCTGGGTCTATTGAAGGACTTGTCCCTATAATTAAATCATTGCCTTATGTAGATATAAGTGTGTTTATAATTATCCATATCTTACCTAATAAAAAAAGTGTTTTAGCGCAACTTTTAGAAAATGAAACAAACTATAAAGTTTTTGAAGCTAAAGATAATATGAAAGTAAAAAAAAATTGCATATATATTGCACCTCCTGATTTTCATATGGAGTGTGAAAATGGGTTTATTAAATTAGACCAGAGTGATCATTTTAATTATGCACGACCATCTATTGATGTTTCATTCCACTCTCTATCTAAGCAGTACAAAGATTCACTTTTGGCAATTTTACTTTGTGGATATATGGATGATGGAACTAAATCTTTAAAATACTTAAAGAAAAATAGCTCAACAATTATTGTTCAAGACCCAAATGAGTGTGAAGCTGCTGATATACCTTTAAATGCTATTATCACTAAAGCATACTGCAAGATATTAAGCATAAATCAAATTATTGATTATATTAAAGCTATATTAGTAGTTGATATTGATATTAGAGATGAATTAAATAATTTTTTAGATAAATTATTCACTATTTATGGTTATGATTTTAGAAGTTATGATAAAGGTTCATTAAGTAGAAGAATTGAACTTACAATGCAAAGTTATGGTGTAGATAACTTTAAACAGTTTGAACAAGCTATATTTGAAGATGATGAGATGTTCGATAAGCTTCTTCGTGAGTTTTCAATAAATGTTACAAGCTTTTTTAGAAATCCACTTATGTATAAGTCTCTAAGGGAAAATGTTTTAACTACTCTTAATAGTTATCCCTCTATTAGAGTTTGGTGTGCTGGATGTTCACGAGGCGATGAACCTTATAGTGTAGCTATTATGCTTGATGAGGCTGGGCTTTTAAACAAAAGTCAGATATATGCAACAGATTTTAATAGTACTATTTTAAATGAAGCTGTAAATGGATTGTATCCTAAAGATGAATATGAAAAATTTAAATTAAACTATACTCAATCTGGTGGAAAAAAAGATTTTGATGATTGGTTTGATGTCCAAGATACCTATATTGAGGTTAATAAAAAAATACACGATAAAGTTCTGTTTTTTAAACATAATTTAGTAACAGATGGTTCAATCAATGAATTTAATCTTATTTTTTGTAGAAATGTTCTGATATATTTTGATAAAGCTTTACAAAAAAGAGTATTTAGAACCATTGATGAATCACTTGCAAGAAATGGTTTTTTAGTTTTAGGGGAGAGTGAGATGTCTAATGATAAATATGATTATAATATAATAGATGAAAATAGATTTAAGATATATCGTAAAAGAAATAAAATATAGGAGAAGTTAGGATGAGAGCAAAAATACTTGTAGTTGATGATATAGAAGCAAATAGATTTTCTTTAAAATCACTTTTTGAAGAATATATGGAAGATGTAGATGTGATACTTGCCTCTGGTGGACAAGAGGCTTTGCAGATAACTTATAACGATCAAATAGATTTAATTATACTTGATATACAGATGCCCATAATGGATGGATTTGAAACTGCAAAATATTTAAAATTAAACCAAAAAACTAAAAATGTCCCTATTATTTTTTTAACAGCTGCTTTTAAAAAAGAGGAGTTTAGAGAGAAAGGTTTTGCACTAGGTGCAATAGATTATTTAACCAAACCTGTAGAGAACGATCAGTTGATAAATAAAATAAAATTATATCTTAAAATATTTGCAAAAAATAAAGAGTTAGAAGAAAAAATACTAGAGATAAAAAGAACACAACAAAAACTTTTAGAATCTGAAAAGATGGCAGCTTTAGGTGGACTTGTAGCAGGTGTTGCACAT
>DAOVXU010000260.1 GCA_030635995.1 Arcobacter sp.
AATTGGTAAAGCTGTAATTGCTTCTAAAACTGGTTTAAATCTTGATTTAGTTTGCGATAGATACCAAGCTAATGGTAAACTAATAATAAATAAAATCAATGTTGTTAAACTAGCTAATTTAAAAGATAATAAAAAAGGTTCTAATTCAAGATTTAGTAAAGTTTCTATCATACCAACACTTTAAAAATAGATAATTCATTTGCTTTAATAAAGGCTGTTACAATATCACCTTTTTTCAAATTCATTCTTTTAGTTGATTTTGCTGTTATAAGTGATTCTAAAATAAATTCATTTTTTTGTAACCTAAGACTACTTAAAAGTTGTCCACAATCAATATCTTTTATTTCCATTTTAATTTGATTTGAATAACTTATATCACCACTAAAATTTGTAGCAACTGCAACAGAAGATGGTTTTACATTAAGTTCCACTTTTGTCCCTATTTTTATATTATCATTAAGTTCTAAACTCATCATTGACAAAGTATCATCTAAAAAATCAAAACTGACAATATTAAGATTATCTACAGTATCAATATTAATAACTGTTGCTATTAATTTACTCATGGAATACTATATCCAAAATCTTGGAAAATTTGTTTTGCTTTTGTACTTAAGATAAAATCATAAAATGCTTTTATCTCTTTACTATTTCGACCATCTTTTAAGATTACAACTCCTTGCTTTATAGGTGTATAAAGTTTTGAATCTATTTCACTCCAATGAATTCCTTTTTCGTAGTTTGCCATTTTTGGACTAAAAAATGCAGATTTAGCAACAAATCCAATATCAGCTGCTGTTATAGAATAATACACAGCTTGTGAGATTGATTCTGCATATACTATTTTCTTTTTTACATCATTATAAATATTTACATTTTTCATAGCTTCAAGTGCAACTTTTCCATAAGGTGCTGTTTTTGGATTGGCAAGTGCTATTTTTGATATTTTATTATCTTTTAAAATATCCATACCTTTAGTAAAATCTTGAGGTTTACCACTTAAAAATGCCAATGATCCATAAGCATAAACTATAGGTTTAGTTACCGCTGATTTATCTTTATATAAAGCATTTGGATATTTCATATTTGCAGACATAAAAAGTCCATATGGAGCTCCATTTTTAATTTGTGCAGTTAATTTTCCACTACTTCCTAGAATTACTACAACTTTACATTTAGGATTGTTTTTATTAAACTCTTTTATTAATGAATCTATAGCATAGCTAACATTTGCAGCTACTGCTATTTTAATTGTTCCTGCAAACAGTGAACTACAAAGTAATAAACTTACTATAATTATTTTTTTTAACATTTTAATTCCTATTTTCCTATCATCACATCGCTAGATTTAATTATAGCAATTACTTTCATCCCAACAGTAAGCTTTAACTCTTCAACTGCACTATTTGTTATCACTGAAGTTATAATTTGTTCTTCACCTATATCTATAGAGATCTCCGCATTAACAGCACCTTTTTCTAGATTTTTAATCACCCCAGCAATTTTGTTTCTAGCACTAAGACTAAAAGAGCTATCAGTTGATATTAAAACATTACTAGATTTGAATATAGCAACAACTTCATCATTCTCTTTTAATCCAAGATTTGAGATACTATTTTTAGAGATATTTGAAAATATTTTATGTCCACTTTTTGGTTTTATAGAAACTATTGCATTAACAGCACCCAATGTAATATTATCAATTTTCCCAGCGATTTGATTTCTTGCACTTATTTGCATAGCTAACCTTTTCATAGTTTTCAGATCTCCTGTATCAATATCGGTAATATTTGATAATGTTTCTAAAAACTTTTTTTGTTCTTTTTTTAAAA
>DAOVXU010000129.1 GCA_030635995.1 Arcobacter sp.
TAAGTTCTTCTCAAAAGATACAAATCAAGCGGGAAGTTGACTTACTGTTACAGCTGTACGAAGTCATGCTTTAATTCTTGAAGTTCAAGCAGTAGTTTCAACCCCAAATGATCCAAATCAAAAAAGAAGTGCAACTGGATTTGATACAAATAGATTAAATATGTTATTAGCACTATTAGAGAAAAAATTAGACCTACCCCTTAATGCTTATGATGTTTTTATAAATATTAGTGGGGGTATAAAAGTAAAAGAGAGTTCAGCTGATTTGGCAGTTATTGCATCTATTATCTCTAGTTTTAGAAATAGACCAATCTCTAAAGAGTCAGTATTTATAGGTGAAGTTAGTCTTACAGGAGAGATAAAAGATGTATTTAGTATAGATACAAGACTTAAAGAAGCAAAATCTTGTGGAATAAAAAAAGCTATAATAGCAACAAAACCAAAAGGAACAACTGGTATAAAATGTTTCGAAGTAGATGAAGTTTCTAAGATGCTAGAACTATTCTAAAAAATTATATAAAATAAAAAAGGACAAAATATGGTAAATTATACAATAACAACAGCAACAATGGGAGAACGACCAGAAATAACACTTCCAAATAAAGGATTTTTAGAGGCTTTAAAACCTTCTGGATTTATGGAGATGATAAATCATTTTTATGCACTAGTATTAGATAGTGATATTGCTTACTTCTTCCCTGATGATGAAGAGGAGATTGAACTTATTAAAAAAAGAAATGGTTCATACTTTATGATGATGTGTGGTGGAGATGAAAGATACCTTACAAAATTTGGTGGACAATTTGATCAAATCAAAACACATGAGATGTTTTCTATTCCTGATAAAGCTAGAGTAGAATGGCTAGGATGTTGGCAAATAGTTTTAGAAGCTATTGAAGATAAAGTTGCACATAAAGATATTCAATCATACTGGAATTGGCTTGAAGTATTCTCTAAACATATTGTTAATTATGAAAATGATAGATCTACATATGAAGATATTGCAAAAACAAAATAGATAACAAAGGATAAAATATGTCAAGAGATATGTGTGCTGATGTAAAAATGGAAGAGGGATATATGAGAATGAGTATTGAATTTAATAATGATGAAAGTCGTAATAAAATTCAAAATGCAATCTCAAATGTTGAAAAAGAGATGAAATTATATCCAAGTATTATAAGAAGAAATATTGATGAGCATGCAGGTAATGTTTCTGTAGAATTTGGAGATGATGGTCTTCCACGAGACGATGGTGATTTTTGTGAAAAAGTGATGAAACAATTAGGTATAAGCAACTGTGCAATTTAGCCTTGACAATCAAACTGATTATACTATAAATTTAAAATTATTAGAACAAATTGCACTTACTGTATCTTCAAAAGATATAGAATTAGTAATATCTCATAATAACTATATTCAAGATATAAATTTACAATTTAGACAAAAAGACTTACCAACAGATGTATTAAGCTTTCCTTATGAAGATATGCCTATGATGCCACTTGGTAGTATAGTTATATCTGTTGATTTTGTAAACGAAAAGGCAGAACAATATAAACATACATTTGAAGAGGAGTTAGCATTATTATTTATACATGGTGTTTTACATCTAGTTGGATATGACCATGAGATTGACAATGGTGAACATAGAATGAAAGAGGAAGAATTAATAAAACAATTTAATCTTCCTGATAGTTTAATAGTAAGAGAAGAGGAATCAAAATAATGGATATTGTAATATTTATAATTTCTATGGGTGCATTAATTTATGGTGCAGATCATATTATAGAAGAAAGTGAAAAAATTGCACTTCACTTTAATATATCAGCATTTATTATTGGTGCTACACTTATTGCACTTGGAACATCATTGCCAGAGATGGCTGTAAGTATGAGTGCATCTATACAAGGTAGTGGAGATATTGCTGTTGCAAATGTAATTGGTAGTACAATTTTTAATATTGCACTTGTACTTGGTACCGTATTTTTAATATCTAAAAATATATCTCCCCAACGAGATCTATTTGCTAAAGATTCTGCTTGGTCATTATTTCCTATATTAATTTTTATACTTATGAGTATTGATGGAAAACTAAGTACGTTAGATGGATTCCTATTTTTAGGACTTATGGGTGCATATTTATTATTTTTAATTCAAAGTAATCAAATGGAAGAATTAGATGAAGAGTTAATAAAAGAAAAATTTGCTTGGGGTAAAACACTTGTACTACTTTTATTTGGATTTATATTTGTTGTAGGTGGTGCTGATTTTGCAATTGGAGCAGCAGGTAATATTGCAAGAGATTTTGGAGTAAGTGAATGGCTTATTGGATTATTTCTTGTAGCATTTGGAACATCACTTCCAGAGCTTACAGTTGCTATAAAAGCAGCAAGAGCCAATAATGCAGATATGGCAATAGGTGCAATTATAGGGAGTAATGTAGCAAACTTCACTATGGTACTTGGGCTTAGTTCTATTATCAACCCTTTAAATGTAAATTTAAATGCAAATTTCTTTGATATTATGGCTGCGGTTATTGTATCTGTTATGCTTGTATTTATAACTGCAAATAAACTATACAACAAAAGTGCAGGAATAGTTCTGATGACTGTACTTGTACTTGTAATATCAAATAGCTTTTAATAAGTAAACATAAAATGTATAGAGGTATTTTATTAAAAATATCTCTATTATTATCCTTCTCATTAAATCTTTTTAGTGTTGAATTCAAAGTTGCTTCATATAATGTAGAAAATCTTTTTGATTTAAAATATGATGGAACTGAATATAAAGAATTTATCCCAAATACTAAATATTGGAATAAAAAGATTTACTCTAAAAAACTTCATAATATATCTAAAACTATAAAACACCTAAACACAGATATAATAGCACTACAAGAGATAGAATCTCAAACAGCCTTTGATGATTTAAATAAAAAACTACCCTCTTTTAGATATTCAGCCTTTTTAAAAAAAATGACTTCATCAATTGGAGTTGGGATTTTTAGTAAATATCCCATAATTGATCAAAAAAGAATTATAGTTAATAAAAAAGATAATTACGCAAGAGATATATTAAAAGTAACTATAAATATAGAGAATAAACCTGTAATAATATACATAAATCATTGGCGTTCAAAAAGAGCAAAAGAGAGTTATAGAATCATCTATGCAACTGCTCTTAAAAACTCTATAGATAAACTTCATAAAGATACAGACTATCTAATTGTTGGTGATTTAAATTCAAATTATGATGAATATCTCACATTTAAATATGATAAGAAATTAAATAATACTTATGATATTACAGGGATAAATCAAGTTTTAAATACAACATTAAAAGGTAATTTTATAACTAAAAATAATATTCAACAATCTTATAAAAAAGTCCATTATAATTTATGGTTAGAGTTAAAAGAAAAAGATAGATTTAGTTCAAAATTTAGAAACAACAATAATACCCCAGATCATATAATAGTATCAAGAGGGTTATTTGACAATAAAAATATATCATATATGGATAAAAGTTTTAAAGTTTTTAAACCGTTATATCTATATAAAAACAATAAAATTAAAAGATGGAATAATCATAAACAAACTGGATATTCAGATCATCTACCTATATATGCCTCTTTTACAACTTCTACAAAATATGTAAAAAAAATAAAAGAGATAAAACCTAAAAATATAAATAGTATATCGCACCTTTATACTATAGATACATTAAATAAAAATATACTATTAAAAGATGTGATTGTAATATATAAAGATAATAAAATATCTATTATAAAAGAAAAAAATGGTAGAGCAATTTTAATATATGGTAATTCTAATAGGTTATATTTAGGTTGTTTATACGATATAGAAGTTGAACAAATTGATAAATATTTTGGACTAAAAGAGATAAAATCTATCGCAAATATTACTAACAAAAAAAACTTAAATATAGATATTAAAAAATTATATCTTGATGCTAAAAAAATAGATATTTTTGATTTAAAATATCAAAATGAGATTTTAAAAAACTTAAAAGGTAAATATAAAAAAGGTTATCTTCATCTTAATAATAAAACTAAAAATCACAAAATAAAACTTTATTTCAAAAAAGGGATCATGAAACCTAATGAAAATTCTATTATAACAATAAACCAAGGACACCTTAACCAATATAAATCACAAATACAAATTGTGATTTATAAAAATAGTGATTTTAAATAGATTTTCTATTCATTTAAAAGATTGTATTTAATATCTATTTCCCAAAAAATCAAATTGTGCCATTTACTGGTGTGTAGAAATTAATCTTAAATTTTTAAATATACCTTAGCTAATAAATGTAAGAAATATTAAAACAAATAACTATACCTAACCCCTGCACGGCTTGACATTTTGGGGTTACAAATATTGATGAGTTTGAGTGTTAAGAAAATTGAACTGTCTGACCGTAGGGAGTTTTCAATTTTTAACTCAAATAAAATCAATATTCCCAAAAATGGCTTAGAGTGCGATTTTTTTTGGTTTCGTTTTTTTTCTAAGAAAAAAGGGAAAAGAAGTAAGTTCAATAGTAAAACAAACACATATTTAAAGTAAACATAAACTTTAGATTTTTTACTTGCAATCCAAAGTCAGTTATACCTAGAAATATGATTGATACGCTATAATATATTTACAAAAAAATACAGTATAGGAAATAAAATTTGAAAAGTACAATATTAACTTTATCAGCATTATTAATACTTATTGGATGTAGTGGAAATCAACCATCTCCAGAAATTCAAGATAATAATATAAATAAAAAAGAAAATATAAAGCAAGTTAAAAAAATAGAGCCAAAAGAAGAATATGAAAAAATAATTTCATATCAAGATATTATTATGAAAATTAATGATATTAATACAAATAAAAAAACAAATAAAAGAGTTAAAGAGATAATTAAAGAGTATCAATATAATACAAGTGATGATGATAGTAAAAATAGTGCTAGAAAAAAAGCATTAATACAAGTTAAAATTTTAATACTTGAAGAAATAGGTGTATTTGTAGAAAGTTATTTAGAAATCAATAAAATAGTGGAAAATAAAAAATACCAAAAGTATTTCAAACAAGAAATAAAAAATCTTACAGCAGGTATTGTAAAAACAAAAATATTAGATGAAAAATATAATGGTAAAACATACTATGTAAAAGCAAGTGTATTAGTTGATCCAGATAGTGTAAGTGAGAGAATATCTGAACTACTTAAAATAAAAGCAAATGAAAGTGAGATAAATAAACTTACAA
>DAOVXU010000049.1 GCA_030635995.1 Arcobacter sp.
AAAAGAAAAACAATTATTAAAAGACTTAAAGTTGTTGAAAACTTTTTAAATTCTGGAAATAGACCTGAGTGGATGATGCTTAAGGTTATCCCTGTACTTCCACCAGATATTAGACCACTTGTTGCACTTGATGGTGGTAAGTTTGCAGTTTCAGATGTAAATGATCTATATAGAAGAGTAATAAACAGAAATAATAGACTTAAAAGATTAGTTGAACTTGATGCTCCTGAAATTATTATCAGAAATGAAATGAGAATGCTTCAAGAAGCTGTTGATGCTTTATTTGATAATGCTAAAACAGCAAATGCTGTAAAAGGTGCAAATAAAAGACCACTTAAATCTTTATCTGAAATTATTAAAGGTAAACAAGGTCGATTTAGACAAAATCTTCTTGGAAAAAGAGTTGATTTCTCTGGTAGATCTGTAATTGTTGTTGGACCTAATTTAAGAATGGATCAATGTGGTCTTCCAAAGAAAATGGCACTTGAACTGTTTAAACCACATTTAATGGCTAAACTTGAAGAGAAAGGTTATGCAACTACATTAAAAGCATCAAAAAGATTGATTGAAGCAGAAACAAATGAAGTTTGGGAATGTTTAGCTGAAATCGTTGAAGATTATCCAGTTATGTTAAATAGAGCTCCAACTCTACATAAACTTTCAATCCAAGCATTTCATCCTGTTTTAATTGATGGTAAAGCTATTCAGTTACATCCATTAGTTTGTTCAGCATTTAATGCCGATTTTGATGGGGATCAAATGGCTGTTCATGTTCCATTATCTCAAGAAGCTATTGCTGAAGCAAAAATTCTTATGATGAGTTCTATGAATATTCTTTTACCAGCATCTGGTAGAGCTTTAGCAGTTCCATCGCAAGATATGATTCTTGGTCTTTATTATTTAACTCTTGAAAAAGAGGGCGTAGTTGGACAGCATAAATTATTTGTAGATTTAAATGAAGCTTTAATGGCTTTAGAAGTTGAAAAAGTTGATGTTCATGCAAAAATACGAACGTTGATTGATGGTCATCTTATAACAACTACTGTTGGTAGAATGATTATTAAAAATATCTTACCAGATTTTGTACCTTTAGAATATTGGAATAAAATTTTAAAGAAAAAAGATATTGGTGCATTGGTTGATTATATTTATAAACATGGTGGATATTCTGTTACTCCTAAATTTTTAGATAACCTAAAAGATATTGGTTTTAAATATGCTACAAGAGCAGGTATATCTATCTCTATTGATGATATTAGAATTCCAGATTCTAAAGAGGGATTAGTTGCTAAAGCTAAAAAAGAGGTTGTTGAAGTTCAAAAACAATTTAATCAAGGTTTATTAACAGAGCAAGAGAGATACAATAAAATTATTGATATTTGGACACTTTTAAATAATAAACTTGGTGTTGAGATGATGGATCTAGTTAAGTCAGACAAAGATGGATTTAATTCTATTTATATGATGGCTGATTCAGGTGCTAGAGGGTCTGCAGCTCAAATTAGACAGCTTGCAGGTATGAGGGGTCTTATGGCTAAGCCAGATGGTTCTATTATTGAAACTCCAATTATCTCTAACTTTAGAGAAGGGTTAAATGTACTTGAGTACTTTATCTCTACTCATGGTGCTAGAAAAGGACTTGCGGATACAGCTTTAAAAACTGCGAATGCTGGATATTTAACAAGAAAACTTGTAGATATTTCACAAAATGTTAGAATTTCAGTTGAAGATTGTGGAACTCACGAAGGTATCACTATTTCAAATATTACAGATGGTAATGAATTAGTTGAGTCTTTAGAAGAGAGAATTACAGGTAGAGTTATAGCAAATGATATTGTTGATCCTATCTCAAATGAGATATTATTTACTGAAGGTACATTATTATCTGAAGAGGATGCTGCTATTGTTGAAGAAGCAGGTGTTAAATCTGTTACAATTAGAACAGCACTTACTTGTAAAGCTGAAAATTCTTTATGTTCAAAATGTTATGGTATAAATCTTGGAGAACAACGAAAAGCAAATCCAGGTGAAGCTGTAGGTGTACTTGCTGCTCAATCAATTGGTGAGCCAGGAACTCAGCTGACACTTAGAACATTCCACGTTGGTGGAACAGCTTCAGCAACTCAAGCTGAAAAAGAGTTGAAAGCTACAAGTGAAGGTTTTTTAAGATATTACAATGTTAAAACTTATACTTCTAAAGAGGGTAAATCTATAGTTGCAAATAGAAGAAATGCAGGTATATTACTTGTTGAACCTAAAATAAATGCACCATTTGATGGTGAAGTTAGAATTGAGACTACACATGAAGAGGTTATAGTTCTTATTTCTAATAAAGATGATGAGAAAAAATATTATTTAAGAAAAAGTGATATTGCTAAGCCAAATGAACTAGCTGGTGTAAGTGGTAAAATTGAAGCTAAATTATATTTACCATATAAAGATGGTGATCAAGTAAAACAAGATGAATCTATAGTTGAACTTATTAAAGATGGTTGGAATGTTCCTTCAAGAATCCCTTATGCTTCAGAGCTTATGGTTGAAGATGGAGCACCTGCAACTAGTGAAATTAAATCTAAAGATAATGGTACAGTTAAATATTTTAAATTAACTGGCGATTATTTAGAAAGAGTTGAAACTATTAAATCTGGAGATGTTATTACTAAAAAAGGGTTATTTGCTGTAATTGTTGATTCACAAGATAGAGAAGCATCAAGATTTTATGTATCAAGAGATTCTGTAATAGAACTTAGTGATAATGCAAAAGTTTCAAAGGGTGATATTGTTATCAAACCTGCATCAAAAGATCATACTGTTGTTGCACAATGGGATCCGTATGCGAATCCTACTATTTCTGAAATAGATGGTAAAGTTACATTTGAAGATATTATTTCTGGATTAACAGTTACTGAACAATATGATGATCTAACTGGTTCATCTAAAGTTGTTGTAAATGAATATATCCCTGCTGCTTATAAACCTGCTATTATAGTTACAGCAAAAGATGGTACAGTTAAGAGATATCCATTAGAGCCTAAAACAGCTTTAAATGTTGCAGAGGGTGAAGAGATTACAATTGCTCATAATATTGGTAAAACACCTAAAGCTGTTTCTAAATCAAGTGATATTACTGGGGGACTTCCAAGAGTATCTGAACTATTTGAAGCTAGAAGACCTAAAAATATTGCTGTACTTGCAGAGTTTGATGGTGTTATATCTTTTGGTAAACCTTTAAGAAATAAGCAAAGACTTATTATTACAGATAATAATGGTAATAAAAGTGAAAATTTAATTGAAAAAAGTAGAGAGATACTTGTAAGAGAGGGTGAATTTGTACATGCTGGTGAGCAATTAACTGATGGTCAAAAAGCTTCTCATGATATTCTTAAAATTTTAGGTGAAAAAGCATTAAATGAATTTATTGTTTCTGAAGTTCAAGGTGTATATCGAGGTCAAGGTGTTTCTATTGCTGATAAACATATTGAAGTTATTTTATCTCAAATGTTAAGACAAGTTAATATTACTGATTCTGGTAATACAAAGTTTGTTGTTGGAGATATGGTATCTAAAAAGAGATTTGTTTTAGAGAATAAAAGAATTTTAAAGATGAATGGAGAGCCTGCATTAGCTGAACCTGTATTACTTGGTATTACAAGAGCTGCTGTAACATCTGATTCTATTATATCATCTGCTTCATTCCAGGAAACTACAAAAGTTTTAACTGAAGCTGCAATATCTTCTAAAATGGATATGTTAACAGATTTAAAAGAAAATGTTGTAATAGGTAGAACAATACCTGTTGGAACTGGTCTTTATAGAGATCAAAAAGTTGTTTTTTCAACAAATAACGACTAATTAAATTTAAATAGGGGAAACTCTTCCCCTATAAAATCATATTAATAATGATATGTGCTAATTTTGGCTACTATGATATAAAATTATTACGAAAGATTAATATGGAAAAGACGGAACTATTATCACCTGCTGGAAATCTTGAAAAATTAAAAATTGCTTTTGCTTATGGGGCTGATGCTGTTTATGGTGGTGTAAGTCACTTCTCATTAAGAATACGAAGTGGAAAAGAGTTTACACTTGAAACTTTTAAAGAGGGTATAGATTATGCTCATAATTTAGGTAAAAAAGTTTATGTAACTGTAAATGGATTTCCTTTTAACTCTCAAATAGAACTTCTTAAAAAACATATTGTATCAATGGCAGAACTTAAACCAGATGCACTTATAGTTGCAACTCCTGGTGTTGTTGCACTTTGTAATGAACTAGCTCCGGGAATTCCTATACATCTTTCAACTCAAGCAAATGTTATGAACTATCTTGATGCAAAAGTTTATTATGATATGGGTGTGAAAAGGATAATTGCTGCAAGGGAGATATCTTTAAAAGATGTCCAAGAGATAAAAAAAAGATTACCTGATTTAGAGATAGAGATATTTGTACATGGTTCTATGTGTTTTGCATATAGTGGTAGATGTTTAGTTAGTGCTGTTCAAATGGGAAGAGTCCCAAATAGAGGAAGTTGTGCAAATGATTGTAGATTTGAGTATACTTTATATGCTGGAAATGAAGAGCATGGAACATTATTTAGACTAGAAGAGCAACCAGATATTGGTACATATATATTTAATGCAAAAGATATGAATTTAGCTTCTCATGTTGATGAAATACTTGAGAGTGGGGCAGTTTCTAGTATAAAAATAGAGGGTCGTACAAAGTCACCATATTATGCTGCAATTACTGCATATACTTATAGAATGGCGATAGATGATTTTTATGATGGTAAATTTGATGCTGCTAAATATCAAGCTGAATTAAACACTACAAAAAATAGAGGGTTTACAGATGCTTATTTAGTACATAAACCTTTTGAAAAACATAATACGCAAAATCATGATTATGCTATGAGTGTGGGAACTTTTGAAGTTAGTGGTTTAGTAATTGCAGATGAAGAGCATTTTATGTGTAAGTATAAAACTTTTGTAGGGGATGAAATAGAGATATTTGCACCACTAAATAGTAAAATTAATGAAGTTGATAATAAGATAGGTTCTATATATAAAAAAGATAATGGAAAATATTATATTAAATTTAAACAAATTATTACAAAAGATGACAAAGTATTAGAAGCAGTTCATAGTGGAAATACCAACCCTATAAAATTACCTGCTAAACTTCCATATCTTACAATGTTTAGAATTCAAGTACTTTTTGAGGATTTACAAGAAGAATAGATAAAATAATATCTAATTATTAGGAGCTACTTAATGAAAGAAATGTTAAAAATTAATGGTTTTTTACCATATATATTTGTAGTATTTTTAAATGCTTTTACAGACTTAGGGCATAAAATAATTATCCAAAATACAGTTTTTAAAGTTTATGATGGCAGTGAACAGATAATATTAACAGCTATTGTAAATGGGCTTATGCTTTTACCTTTTATATTGCTTTTCTCCCCTTCGGGATTTATAAGTGATAAGTTTCCTAAACATAATGTTATGAAAATTGCTGCAATTGCTGCAGTTGTTATCACATCACTTATCACTATATGTTACTATTTAGGTCTATTTTGGATAGCTTTTGGGCTTACTTTAGCTTTGGCAATACAAAGTGCTATCTATTCTCCTGCTAAATATGGATATATTAAAGAGTTAGTAGGAAATGATAATATAGCCCCTGCAAATGGAGTTGTTCAATCTACAACAATAGTTGCTATCCTTTTAGGGATATTTTTTTATTCTATTGGTTTTGAGTTTTTATTGAGTGAAGTATTGGTATATGATTCTTCAACTATTTTAAATCAAATTGCTCCTTTAGGTTGGATTTTGATTATTGGTTCACTTATAGAATTAAAACTTGCATATTCTTTACCAAATAAAAGTTTTGTATTAAGTAAAAATAAGTTTAGTCTTAAACAATATTTAAAGGGTAAGTATTTAAGAAAGAATATCAAACTTATATCTACAAATAAAATTATTTGGTTATCTATTATTGGATTATCTTTATTTTGGGCATTATCTCAGGTTGTTCTTGCTACATATCCTGCATATATGAAAGAGTATATGGATGTAAATAGTGTAATAATTGTTCAAGGTCTTATGGCCCTTAGTGCAATAGGTATTGTAATAGGTTCTATAATAGCTAGTAAAATATCAAAACATTATATAGAGATAGGGATGATACCAGTTGGTGCATTTGGTGTATTTTTAACAATTTTATCTATACCAATAATAGAATCTTTATATATAAGTGGATTTAATTTTTTTATGTTTGGATTATTTGGTGGATTACTTTTAGTTCCACTAAATTCTTTAATTCAATTTAACTCATCGCAAAAAAGATTAGGGCTGGTACTTGCTGGAAATAATTTTATTCAAAATATCACTATGGTATCTTTTTTAATAGCAACTGTATTTATAACTCTTTTAAATATAAATACTATAGGTATCTTTTATATATTGTCTTTTATTGCATTTATTGGTGCTATTTATACAGTTTTAAAACTACCACAATCGTTAATAAAGTTTTTTATCACTAGAATATTAGCTGTAAAATATAGTTTAAATGTTCAAGGGTTAGATAATATTCCATCAACAAAAGGGGTGTTACTTTTAGGTAATCATATAAGTTGGTTAGATTGGGCTTTTGTGCAAATAGCAATGCCAAGAGCAATTAGATTTGTGATGGAGAGGTCAATTTATGATAATAAATTATTTAATCCATTTTTAAAGTTTTTCGGAGTAATACCTATCTCGTCTAAAGGTGGTAGAAAATCGTTACAAGCTGTTACAGATCTATTAAATAAGGGTGAAGTTGTATGTATATTTCCTGAGGGAACTATAAGTAGAACAGGACATTTAAGTGAATTTAAAAAGGGATTTGAACTAGCTGCAAAAGATGCAAATGCTAAAATCATACCATTTTATATTGGTGGTATGTGGGGGACTAGATTTTCTCGTTCAAATATCAATTTTGCAGAGTTAAAGCAGACAAAATTTACAAAAGATGTAATTGTATCATTTGGTAGAACTTTAAATATAAATTCAATAGCATCTGATGTAAAACAGAGTGTATTTGAACTTTCTGTAGATAGTTGGAATAAATATATCACAAGCTTTCAAAATATAGATAGAGTTTATATAGATACAATTAAACAAAAAGGTAAAAATATTGCACTTGTAGATTCCTCTGGGGAGGAGTACTCTTACTATAAGATGTTCACTTTAAATATTTTATTTAAAAAGTTCCTAGAGCAAAATAAAGAGCAAAATATAGGATTACTCTTACCTACAACATCTATTGGTGCTATTATAAATATGTCGTGTATCCTTAGTTCTAAAACAGTTGTAAATATAAACTATACAGCATCAAAAGAATCAATGCAATCTGCAATTATCCAAGCAGATATTAAAACTATATATACCTCTAAAAAATTTATATCAAAACTAAAATCTAAAGGTATTGATATAGAAGATACTTTTGTAAGTGGTGTAGAATTGGTTTATCTGGAAGATTTAAAACCTAAAATATTAAAATTTGATTTTATAAAAACATATCTATTTGTAAGATTAGCTCCTAAGTTTTTAGTACAAAGAGTTTATAAAACTACAAATAATCTTGATACAAGAGCTGCTATTTTATTTAGTAGTGGTAGTGAGGGTAGTCCAAAAGGTGTGATGTTAAGTCATAAAAATCTACTTGCAAATATAAAACAAATTTCTGAGATGTTAAATATAACAGATGATGAAGTATTTTTAGGGAGTTTACCTATTTTTCATGCTTTTGGTTTAACAGTTACTACATTTCTTCCAATAGTTGAAGGGATAAAAGTTGTTTGTCATCCAGATCCTACTGATGCTGTTGGTATTGGAAAAGCAGTGGCTAAAAATAATGTTACATTTATGTGTGCAACCTCTACATTTTTGCGGCTTTATTTAAAAAATAAAAAACTTACTACACTTATGTTTGATAGCTTAAATATGGTATTTGCAGGTGCAGAAAAATTAAATCCATTAGTATCTGCTGAGTTTAAACAAAAATTTGGTGTAGATATATTTGAGGGTTATGGAGCAACAGAATGTGCTCCTGTAATATCTGCAAATATTCCAGATGCTTTAGATACATCTTATTGGCTAACTCAAATAGGTACAAAAGTAGGAACAATAGGCATGCCTCTTCCTGGATGTGCTGTAAAAATAATTGACCCACTAACAATAGAAGAGTTAAAACCTAATGAAGATGGTCTAATAATAGTAAGTGGACCAAATATAATGGATGGATATTTAAATAATGAAGAGAAAACTAAAGAGGTTCTTTTAGAGATAAATGGTAAAAGTTGGTATAAAACAGGAGATAAAGGTCATATTGATGAAGATGGATTTATCACTATTGTTGATAGATATTCAAGATTTGCTAAACTTGCAGGGGAGATGGTAAGTTTAACAGCTGTTGAAAATAAAATATATGAATCTCTTTCTAGTCATGAAGATATAAAACTTGTTTGTGTAAATATAAGTGATGAAAAAAAAGGTGAAAAGATAATTCTTTTAATAGATAAAGAGATTGAAAATTTAAAATCTAAACTTATTGAATTTGGGATGAACCCTCTTTGGCTTCCTTCTGTGATAAAAGTTGTTGATCAAATTCCAATTTTAGGAACAGGAAAAATAGATTTTAAAGGTTCTAAAGATTTAGTTTTACTGATTAAATAAAATTCTGTTTATCCCTATTTGATTTAGTTTTTTAGTAAACTGTTGGGAAGCACTACTTAGTGCATTTAATTTTGTTGAAGTAGACCTACCAATAGTTTTTATAATAGTATTTGATAATATTTTAGATTTTGTAGATACACTAAGAGTAGTTGTTACTTTAGCAATTTCCCAGCCTCTTGCTTCTGAATATCTAATATTATTTTTAATAGATATTTGAATATCTCCATCTGTTGTTTTAAGTTTATAATTATTCTTATTTAGTTTCTGAGATAATATATCCTTGAAAAATTCATTCTTATTATTTGTTGATATGGAGATACTTATTATAGATTTTAATCTATTTTCTTCTTCTAAATAGTGATTATAGTTGTTGATATATTGACTATAATCAAAATTATTATTAATGGCATAAAGGATATATGCTTTATTTTTAGATTTAATAAGTGTACTTTTTAATTCTTTTAGGTCGAATATTTGTTCTAATAAACTTTTTGTTTTTATATTTTTATATTTTTGAGTAAGTTGTTGATTTTCAAATATAAATTCTTTTCTTTTTTCAGTAAATAATTTATCTCTATTAACTTGCATCATTATATAAATAATTTGATTATTTTTAGTAGATTTTTTAATTTTTGGATTATTAAATTTTATTTTCTGACTTTCGATATTTAAACTTTTTTTTGTATTTTTACTATAGTTACCACTTGAACTTGAAAATGTAGTAGTATTAAGTGTGGAAGATACACTAACGATTAGTCTTGATGATATGTCATTTAGAGCATTGTTTTTTGCTTCATCTAAACTATATCCTTCCCCTGTACCATATATGAAGTTTTGATTATTTTGTATTGGAGATAGATACCATTGTGGAATATCTTCTTGTACTATTTTTTGTGTATTTTGTTTAATGCAACCTGTCATTAATAGTAGAGAGGTTAATATAAAATATAGATATTTCATTATTTTATCTTTTTAACTAATTGTAATAATTTGATTTGGGAATTATTTGGATTCTCAACTTTTAACCAACTTTTATCTTTACTTATATATTTTGTAACAGTTAGTTTTGTATTTGTATCTAAAAGTTCACAACTAGTTGTATTTGTTAAAGGATCAATATCTTCATTCATAGATTGAATAATAAATATTTGCCCTTTTTTTATATTGTCTTTTTTACCTAAATTGATTTGAGCAATTATATCATTGCCATCTTTTTTTAGTTTTGTAATATATCCTTTTAGTGAAAATTTATCTTGAAATTTATCTTGAAGTATAGGTAAAGCCTCACTTATACAATTTTTAACAGCACCTACAAGCTGATCATAGCTTGGTTTATTTTTACTATTTATTTTAGTATCTTTTTTTATCTGTTGTGAAAATATTATTTTACCAGTTGATACATCAATTATTTTTACAGTTATTGCAGTTTTGACAGTAGTACCATCAAATAATGAACTA
>DAOVXU010000097.1 GCA_030635995.1 Arcobacter sp.
ATATACCTTTATCAGTCTGTAATTCTCTTAATAATATATTCAAATCATCACTAGGGTTTAATATAAAATTTTCAACATCTAATCTTAACTCTATAAAATCATTTTCATTAGAAACAACAGATACTATCATTTTTTGAATTTGATTTTGTTCTTTTATCTTAGATTCTAATCTCTTTGTGCTAGTTATATCCGTAAGAATTAACATAAAATTATCATTGGCTAATAATTTATATACAATTTTTATACTTTTATTATTTATAGTATGCTCTGTTGGAAGCAATGACAACAATATATCTTTTATCATAATCTCTTCACTATTTAAAATTTTATAAATTCCATCAATAAAAAGTTCTCTCTTATAAATATCATCAGAAAAAAGAATAGAAGCTATATCTTTACTTATTATCTCTTTTTCCTCAAATATATTTAAACACTCTTTTGAATACCCTTCATTTATTTTCATACTTTTATCAAAAGATAAAAAACCTTGTCCAGCATTATTAAGTAGATTATTAACTTCACTATTTAATTTTTCTACCTCTTTTTGTGATGTCATATCTATTCTAATTGCACTATAACCTATATGATTTTGATTTTTGTCATAATATGGTGCAATATAAGCATTAACCCAATAATAACTACCATTTTTTCTTAAGTTTTTAACCTCACCTATCCATAAATGACCATCTTGTATCGTATCCCACATATTTTTAAAAGCAGATGATGGCATATCAGGATGCCTTACTATACTATGAGGTTTACCTATAAGTTCCTCTTGTGTATATCCAGATATTATTTCATAAGCTTTACTAGCATATATAATTTTACCTTTCAAATCAGTCCTAGATGCAATTACATAAGTATCAAAACTATCAACTAATGCATCTAATTCATGATTTAAAGATTGTATTTTAGTAAATTCTTTATCTTCACTGTTTTTATATTCTATATCATTAACTATTTTATTTAAAGAATTTATTAAAGTATCCATCCGTACTGGTTTATGTATATAATTTGATATTCCAACCTCTATCAATGTTTCAAGTTGTTCAGTATCATTAAATGCAGTTACAATTAAAATATTTTGGTAACGATTCTTTTTTAATATGCGTATAGACATCTCAACACCATCCATATTTGGCATATTAATATCACTAATAACTAAATCATATCTAATATCATCTCTATTGTACTTCTCCAAACCATCAACACCATCAACAGCTTCATCTACATAATCAAAAAAATTATTAAATACCTTTAAAGCTTGGATTCTTGTTTCTTCATTATCCTCAACATACAAAACTTTTAATTTCTTTGTTTTATTAACTAAACTTTTTAATTTTGGAATATCCATAAATATACCTTTTCATAATCTATATAAGAAGTATATCAACACATAGTGTCAGATAAGTGTCAGATACTCAATTTAATACTAAAAATAGCTCCATCTTTATCATTTGTTACACTTATTTTGCCATCACAATGTTCTTCAATAATTATTTTAGACATGTAAAGACCAAGACCTGTTCCATCTTTTAATTTTTTAGTTGAATAATATGGATCAAATATTTTTTCTATTATATCAGAAGGTACTCCACCTCCATTATCTTGTATAATTAAAACTTTATTTTGCCCATCTTTATCACATAATGTTTTTATAGTTATAATAGGAGTTCTTATATCATTGTCTACAAGAATATCTTCAGCATTTTTAATAATATTTAATACAACTTGTTTAATCTCATTTGAATAAGTGATAATTTCAGAATTACATTTAAAATCTGTTACTATTTTTATATTTTTATTTTCAACTGATATTTTTATAATATCTAAAGTACTATTTACAATATTCTCTAAAGTTGTTGTTGATTTAATCTTATTATCTTTAAAAAATCCTCTAAAATCATCTATAGTTTTAGATAAGTGCTGAGAATATTCATCTATGAGTTTTATCTCTTTTTTAAAAAATTCATTATCAACATCATCCATAATCAATTTAAATTGTAAATTATTTGATGTTAAACTTATAGCATTTAAAGGCTGTCTCCATTGATGAGCTATCATAGATATCATTTCACCCATTTGAGCTAGTCTTGATTGGTGCAACATCTGATTATCTTTATATTCCAATTGTAATTGGATTGTCTTTTGTTCTGTAATATCTTGAACAGTCCCTATAGAAAATATAGGATGGTTATATTCATCATATCTAGTTTCACATCTCTCCTCTACATATTTCTTTCTACCAGATGACGTTATGATTTTATGAGTAATTAAATAAGGTGTTTTATCTACTAAATGTTGATTATAAGCTTGAAAGAATTGATAACCATCCTCTATATCTATTAAATCTAAAAAACTAACCATAGATAATGATGGATGCTTCTGCTTATCAATACCAAATATATTATAAGCTTCATCATCCCATATAAGATTATTCTCCTCTATCTCATATTTCCAATAACCTATTTTTGCTAATTTTTGAGCATTCTTTAGATCAACCAAAGCAAATTTCACTTTATCTTCAAGATTTTGATTTAAATTTTCAATCTCCCGTTTTAATTGATTTTGATAAATTAAAAAATAGATAATAATTGATAAAATAAAACTAAAGACCACAATTAACTGCCAAACTAAAGTATAATCAATCCCTTTCTCATATTTAATAGAGATCCAAGCATTTAAAATTTCTTGTTGTTGTTTTATATCTAAATTATTAATTAGTTTTTGAAATATATCAAATAATATTTTATCATCATCTCTAACCCCAACTCCAAGCTCCCATCTTTCATCAAATTTACCAGCAATTTTAAGTTCACCACTAAATCCTGTTTGAAATTGATACCCAACACTTGCTAAAGTTCCTATATATCCAAAAAGTTCACCATTATTTACTTTAGTAAGTCCCTCTTGTATATTTTTAACCTCTATTATATTTAAATTTTTATATTTTGATTTTAGTAACTCTACAAAAGCATACCCTTTTGGTATACCTACTTTTTTATTTGTAAATGAAGCAATATCATTTATAAATGGTACCTCAGTTTTTGTTGCAATTACTAAAGGGACTTTTAAATATGGAGAAGTAAATTTAAGATACTCTTTTCTTTTTTCAGTTTCCATAGCTAAAGATAAAATATCACACTCTCTCTTTTTAGCAAACTCTAAAGATTGACTCCAAGTTTTTGTTTTAATAACTTTTATATCAACACCTAAATTATCTTGAAATATTTTAAAATAATCTGCCGTCATACCTATATGATTACCATTTTTATCTAACTTCTCAAATGGCATCCAATTTGGGTCTATACACACAGTAATTTGTTTTTTTTGTTTTAAATAGCTAAGTTCATCTTTAGTTAAAAAAATATTATTATTTTTAGTTTGTTCAAAAATAAATTTATCCATATCTATATCATTTTTAATAAATCCCATTACATTATAGATATCATATATCCTTTGAATTTTATTTTTATCTATATTTCCTAAATTATTAGTTTTATAATATGCCAATTTTTTTAACTCTTTTGCTTCATACAATAAAGCCTCTTTTGATTTATTCTGAGAATTGTATTTTTTAAGTATTAAATTCACAGTTTCATCAATATGTGAAAAAGCATACTCCCAACCTCTTATTGATGCTTGTTGAAATTCTAAAGCTCTGTTTTTATGATTCTGAATCTCATCATCTGATGTAAAAAGAATATCACTATAAAAATCAAAACCATAATCTTTAGGATCAAAAATATTATATTTAATATCTTTTTCTTGTAATAAATATGGTTCATTTGATATATATGCAGCCATTAAATCAGTTTTATGTAATATTAAATCTTTTATATCAAAAGAGTGTTTTAAAAAAAGTATATCTTTAATATTTATATTTTTATGTTCCATCATAGCTTGAATTGAAACACTTTTAGTTACACTTGAAGTTATCATTATTTTTTTATCTATAAAATCTTTTATAGTTTTAATATTTAAATTTGTAGTTAGCAGTATAGATGGTGAAGACTGAAATATAGCCGAAAGTAATTTGATTTTTGCCCCTTTTGATTTATCAATAATCAAAGATGAACGACCAACTCCATAAGTTGCTTTATTCTCAATAACTTCTTTAAGAGTATCAATATTAGAATCAAATTTTTTTATCTCAACATCTAACCCGACATCGTTATAAAAGCCTTTCTCTTTTGCCATATAATACCCTGCAAATTGAAATTGATCCAACCATTGTAATTGAATAGAGATTTTCTCTAAATCTTTTGCAAATAAAGTATTAATCAACAAAATAGATACTAAAAATGTAATTATTTTCATCATAAACTATCCCTTCTATTCAAATTCTATCTTAAATACAGCACCTTGAGTATCATTAGATACACTTAATTTTCCACCACAATGTTCCTCTATAATAGTCTTAGACATATACAATCCTAATCCTGTACCATCTTTCTCTAATTTTGTTGAAAAATAGGGATTAAATACACTTTCAATAATATCCAAAGGTATTCCACCGGCATTATCTTTTATAATTAATATCTTTTTCTTACTATCTTCATCAAATACAGTTTCTATTGTAATAGTTGGATTCACTATTTTATTATCAAGAAGTACATCTTCAGCATTTTTCATAATATTCAATATCACTTGTTTAACTTCATTTGGATATGTTTCTAATTCCACCTTAGATTTAAAAAGTGTAACAATATTTATATTTTTATTTTCTATTGATACTTTTATTATATCCAAAGTACTACTTATTATCTCTTCTAAACTAGTTATTTGTTTAACTTTATCTTCTCTAAAAAAACCTCTAAAATCATCAATTGTTTTAGAAAGATGTTGAGAATAGTTATCTATCAATCTTATCTCTTTTTCAAAATAATCACTATTAATATCATCCATCATACACTTAAACAAAAGATTATTAGCTGTTAAACTTATCGCATTTAAAGGTTGTCTCCATTGATGAGCTATCATAGATATCATTTCACCCATCTGAGCTAGTCTTGATTGATGTAACATCTGCTGATTTTGAAACTCTTTCTCTTTTTTAAGTTTATTTTCAATTGTAATATCTTTTGTAATTAATAATATACTTTTTTGATCAGGCATCAACATAAAATCCAATCTTACATCTACAATTCTTTTATTTTGAAATAAATTTTGTTTTATATATCCACCATAATATCCCCGCTCAACTATCGTTGAAAATACTCTCTTTGCTTCCTCTTTCATCTTGGGAATTGTTAATTCTATTGATGATGTTTGATATAGTTCTTGTTTACTCAAACCAGTTATCCTCTCATAAGATTTATTTACAAGTAAAAAATTTGATTCTAAATCCAAAATAGCTATACCATCTTTTACAGTTTCAAAAATTGTTTCAAATAAAACCCCTGATTTTTGAATCTCTTTTATTTGATTTGTTACTTTATTTTTTAGTGTAATATTTAATATCTCAATCTCTTTATTTAATCTTCTTTGTTTTATTAAAAAATATAAAATAATTAATAGTATAAATATAAATAAAACAAATAAACTATAATTCTTTTGTTTTTCTACAGTTATCCTTACCCACTTATTGATAACTTTATCTTGTTCTATTTGAGATGTAGCATTAATACTTTTATTTAAAATATTTAATAATAGTGGTTCACTATTTAACACTCCAAAACCAAATTCAAATTCTTTAAAATCATTTACAATTTTTAATTTACTTGAATACTCTTTTTGAATACAATAAGATGATGTCAATGATATACCAAGATACCCAAATGCTTCACCCGAAGCCACAAGTGCTAATCCTGTTGCAATATCCTTAACCTCTTTAAACTTTATTAGAGGATATTCTTTTTTTATAAATTTATTAAATCTATTAAATCCTTTTGACACAAGAATAGTTTGATTCAATTTATATAAATTATGTATATAAGGTTGTTCTATCCTTGTAATTAATGCTATACTATCATTAAAATAAGCATTTGTTACTGTATAAGGTATATTTGTTTTAGCATGTATTCCTAATAACGGTTTAATATCACAACGACCAGTTTTTAATAATTTCATACTTTCAATTTGATTTTTAGCTGTTATAATTTTAAGGGGAACTGATAATTTACTAGTAAAAAGATTTAAAAAATCAGAACTAAGACCTATAAATTTATTATTTTCTATACTTTCATAAGGTAGTAAACCTTCTTTTACACATACAGTTATAAACTGCTTATTTTCCAAATATTGTATCTCTTCATTAGTTAAATTAAGTGTAGATAAATTTTGAGAAAAAAGTGTACTAAGAGTTAATATATTTAATATTATAATTAACTTGAATATTTTTATCATATAGAGTATCCTTTTATTGCTATTTGCATTGTATTTAAAATAGGTGTCATTAAAGTGTGATTAGAAATCAATCTTTATTTATACCATATCCTGTAGTTCTATTATACAAAATTAAATCTTTAGGGAGTTTTTTTCTTAATCTTTTCACTAAACCTTTTATTGTATCAGCTGTAAATTCTTTATAGGGTTCATCATAAAAGATATAATTAAATATATCTTCTACA
>DAOVXU010000219.1 GCA_030635995.1 Arcobacter sp.
ATAGTTGCTGTTGATGGTGCAGATGGTATTAAAAAATTTGAACAAAATAATGTAGATTTAATTATTACAGATATAAATATGCCAATAAAAAATGGACTTGATATGTTAAGAGATATTAAAAAATTAGATGATGAAGTTTTTTGTTTGATTATATCTGCACATAATGAATCAGATTATTTTATAGAGGCTATTGAGTTAGGTGTAGATGGATTTCTACTGAAACCTGTGAAAATAGATCAGTTTCCCACCCTAATTTTTAAAACTGTAGGAAGAATCAAAAATGCAAAAGATGTACAAGATATAGCTATAAGACAGGCTAAATTAGCTTCTATGGGTGAGATGATAGATTCTATTGCACATCAATGGAAACAACCACTTAGTGTTATTAGTATAAAGTTGCAAATTTTAGATATGGCTTTGGAGATGGATACTCTTACAAATGAAAAAATCAAAGATGCTATAGATACTGGGGATCTACAAATAAAACATCTTCTTGAGACAATGGAGGAGTTTAGAGCATTTTTTAGAGTAAATACAAAAAAAGAAACAGTAACATTGAAATCAATTGTGGATTCAGCACTTTTTTTAGTAAAAGATGAATTGCTTAAGAATAGTGTAAAAGTAGAGGTAGTAGGTGATAATTATCTTGAAGTTGAGCTTAATGCTAATGAATTTAAACATGTAATTATAAATATTATAAATAATTCAAAAGATGCTTTTGTTGATAATAATATTGATGTACATAACAGAAAAATAATATTTGATATAAAAAATAAAGATAATAAATCTGCATTATCAATTTTAGATAATGCAGGAGGAATACCCAAAATCATAATAGATAATATTTTTAAAGCAAATTTTACTACAAAAGAGAAAGGTAATGGAACAGGTATAGGACTTTATATGACCAAACAAATTGTAGAAAAAATAGATGCCACCATAAATGTCACAAATATAAATAATGGAGCTTGCTTTACAATCTTAATTTAAGAAAGGGAAGTTGTTTTATGTAACTATCCTATAAATAATTTTGATATCATTTTTCCATTTTCATCTGTAACAACTTTTATATCTGTATAAAGAGATTTTCTTCCTTCTGATAAACTACCTTGGATAGTTTGTAATACATGCCAAAATTTTTCATAAAAAGGTGTATCGATCTCTTTTATATTTTCTCTTAAAATTACACTTTTGATATGACTAATACAGTGCATATAGTATATTTTATTTACAGCTCTTTGTATTCTATAGTTTGACATTAACTTTATATTATTTACCCAAGCAGTTTTTTCAATCTTTTTTAAATTTGTTCTATCTTTTATAATTTGAATCTCTTTTTTAATTCTTAATTTATAGTTCTTCTCTTCAGATAAAATTGTTTTATCTAAGTTATTTTCATATGAATTAATTACTTTTATCATTTCTATATTGCTCAATCTTTTAGTAGATGTATCGTAGTTATAAGATTTAGTGCTATTATAATCTTTATCTATAGATTTTAGAATTTGTAAAGCAATCATTAGATAAACATATTTATCTTCTTTCCCACTTTTAAATTGGATACCATGTTGAGAAATCACTGGTCTTGGACCCATATATTTTAACTTCATAAATTCTCCTTTATTTTATTTCCATATTCTACTCTTATAAATATTAAAGATAGTATATTTAATATTTGTTTTGTTATCATAGTGGTATAAAATTTAAGGAAAGTTAACTATGACACAAGAAGAATTAGATGCGCTAATGGATTCTGATGATTTAGATGATATTCAAATAGAAGAGGCTCAAATAGTTTCAGAACAACATCAAGATGAAGCAATGGTGAATCAATTAAGTTCTGTAACAATAGATTCAGAGAAAAAAGCAACAGAGATTATGACTAAACTAGATCAAGTTTTAGCAGAAATTGATGCAACTGAAGTTTGTATTAAAGGTAAAAGTGAAGAGAAAGCATTGATTATACTTGATGATGTTAGAAATATTGTTTTTGATATTATGTCTGTTATGCAGTATCAAGATATTCATAGACAAAAGATTGAAAGAGTAATGAATACAATGATGGATATATCATCTTTGATGTCAAATACTTTAAATGGTGTTATCCCAACTGTAGCACCAAGTGCAAAACATATAGATGAGCATGATGGTGAATCTATAGATGATGAAGAGTTAGCAAAATTAATTGCTCAGATGGGGAATTAATTTAGAATATATAGTAAAGCTATAACTTTATAATTACACTTACAAATATTATAATATATAAAATCAAAATAAACTTTTTATATGATTTTGTATTTGTAATATTTTTTATTTTTATCCCAAAATAAACCCCAAGTAAAGAAGCTAAACCAACTATTACACCTTCACAATATAACATTTCACCTTGTAAACTTAAAGATATAAATCCAGCAATAGAACTAAATACTACAAAAAATAGTCCCATAGATGAAGCATCTTTTAGATTGTAGTACATATATGAAGCAAGAATAGGGGTTAGCATAACTGAACCACCTACACCAATTGTCATAGCAACAGAGCCTATTACAAATCCTATAGTTAAAAGTAGAGGCTTATTATGTGATGTTTTTTCTTTTGTTTGGATAGTTGAAGTTATAGCAATTCTATAAATTGCAAGGGATACAATAGTTAAAAATAGATATTGGAGTTGTTGGTTTGTTAAGTTTGAGATTATAAAACCACTAAATAAT
>DAOVXU010000205.1 GCA_030635995.1 Arcobacter sp.
GTAGTATTCATTTAATTTACCTAATCTTAAATTATATTTACTTAATATAATTTCATCAGCTTCACTATCACAATATTCCATCTCATCTTGAGATATAAACTCATAAAGTGATACAAAATGTAAGTCATGATTACTGTTCTTTTTTATTGTATTTATTTCATTCTCAAATGCAATATGTGGTGATAATAAATATATTGGATATTCATTCTTTATTGCTTTAATTACTTCTTGTATTTCCAAACTACTAGTGCTAATAGTAAATATAATTAAATTTATTTTCATTTATTTTCCAATTCTGTTCTAATCAATTTTAGTAATTGATCAACTACTACATTGTTAATCTTATTAGTATTAGTAAAATCAGGTAATCCACTCCAACCGCTATCTTTAAAAGTTATATCACTAAATACAATATCTTTAGAATATCTCGGTATCACATGATAATGTACTTCATTATCTACCATCATAAACATCAAATAATTAATTTTATTATAAGAAAATAATTTACCAAGCATATTTTCAATTTCTTTTACAATAACACCAAATTCTAAAAAACTTTCACTAGAAATATTTGAATACTTAGTCTTAAAACTTTTTTCTATTAAAACCAAAGAACCAAGTGTTACTTGCTCTTTTCTTAATAATAAGTACCAATACTTATACTCTTTTATTAGTAAGTTTTTATAATCAAATTTAGTTAATATTGCCTGCATATTATTTTAAACCTTCTCGTATTATTGTTGAATTTATACTTTCTGTATAATCAACATAAACTAAATCACATGATATTTTAGGATATTTTCCTTTCCAATCACTACCAACTAGAATAGCATCCACATTGTATTCATGAACTATGCGTTGTTTATTTTTATCAATTTGTGGTATAACTTTATCTACACATTTTAATTCAGATAAAATGTCCATTCTGTGTTCTAATGACATAAAAACATCTCTACCTTTGGCTGTCTTAATTAAATTATCAGTTGATACTCCAACAATAACATATTCACCCAATTCTTTTGCTTTTCTTAATATATTTAAATGTCCATAATGAAATGGATCAAAAGCACCTGTTGTATATACAATTTTATATTTTTTCATTTCTAATTTTCCTTAATAAATAAATAGGCAGAAAAGCCCGCATTTTATATTTCAATTGTCCTCTAACTCTATGATCAAATATGTCATAAATAAGATTAGCAGCTAAATGTCCAAATAAAGTAGAAACCGCTGCCCCTTGTATTCCATAGATTGGTATCAATATATAATTTCCCATTATATTTAAAACCATTCCAAATATTGCTTTTTTCAAAGCTCCTTTTGTATAGTTCTCTGTTAAATACCATTTTCCACAAGCAATTCCTAATGATAAAAATATACCTGCCCAAATGTGAATCATCAATACACTACCTGCTTCATTAAACGCACTTCCATACAATAAATTAATTATATCATTTGATAAAAAAGTCATAGGAATAGCTACTATTATACCTAACCAAACCATAAAAGTATAAAAGTTTTGTAGTCTACTATAATATAACTTTTCATTAGTTTTTTTAGCATTTACAATTGCAGGATAAAATGAACTTCCTAACAACATAGGTATAAAATACCATGCCTCACTAATCCTAACTGCTGCAGCATATTGTCCTACATCACCTATATCTAACATCTCTTTAATCATAACTTGATCAATTCTCATATATATAGCAATTACTACTCCTGAAAATATTAATGGCCAACTATCTTTAAGTAAATTTATAGCTATCTCTTTTTTGAATTTTATATCTCTAAGATTAAAGTTTGAGGTTTTTAAAAAGAAATATAAAAACCCAATAGCCAAAATAATACTATCAAATAATACAACCCAAACAAAAGCAATAAGAGGAGCTTCATTTAGAAGAAGCACTATTTTAACTATACTACTTATAAAAAGAGATACTATATTTGCATAAACTACAAATTTACTCATAACTTTACTTTGAAAATAAAAATCGACTACATTAAAACTTTGAAAAATAATAGCTGATGCAATAATAAATATTAAAATATTTGTATATCTATCATTTGATGTAAAGTTAATAGCAATAGCTAAAAATAGCAATACTCCAATAGCTCCTAAAAGTTTTAGATAAAAAGCAGTACCTATAATCTCCTTTACTTTGCTTTCATTTTTTACAAGCTCTCGGACTACTATACCATCAAGACCAAGTGTAGCAAAAGCTGCAAAAAGTCCTACAAAACTTAGAGCATAAGAAAAAAGTCCATATTGTTCAGGTCCTAGGTATCTAGCAATCCAAATACCTACAAAAAGACTTACTACAATACGAAGTATCCTTTCAGCAAAAAGCCATGAAGTATTTTTAGAATACTTGATAAATCCTTTATGATCTTTTAGTTTATTTATCATTTATTTATGAAACCTTTTATACCACTTAACAAACTCACTAATTCCATCAGCCAACTTTGTATCAGGTTTATAATCAAAGTCTAGAATAAGCCCACTAACATCTGCATAAGTAGAAACCACATCACCATCTTGTATAGGTATAAAGTTTTTAGTAGCTTCTTTACCTAAAGCATTTTCAAGTGTTTCTATAAATTCCATCAAACTTAATGGTGCATTTTGTCCAATATTGTAAATCTTGTAAGGATTTACAGGGTTTAGGGTTTTGGTTTTAGTGTTTAGTGATGGGGGATTATCAATAACTTTTATAATACCATCTACTATATCATCTATATATGTAAAATCTCTTGACATTTTTCCATGGTTAAATACTTTTATAGGTCTATCATTTGTAATGGCATCTGCAAAAAGCATAGGTGCCATATCAGGTCTTCCCCATGGTCCATAAACAGTGAAAAATCTTAATCCTGTAGTTTGAATATTGTATAGGTGGCTATATGTATGAGCCATTAGTTCATTTGATTTTTTTGTAGCTGCATATAGTGATACTGGTGTATCCGTTTGGTCTGTTGTTTTAAATGGTTGGGATTTATTTAGTCCATATACAGATGAGCTAGAAGCATAAGATAGATTCTTTACATTGTAGTTTCTACA
>DAOVXU010000083.1 GCA_030635995.1 Arcobacter sp.
CTTATTTATGGGAATATAATGAAGTTGAATACCTATATTTTTTTTTCTTAACTTATTAAATAAATCTATTTTATTAATATTTAATTTTGTAAAGTCAACTTGTACTACATATAAATGAT
Source organism: Arcobacter sp. (assembly GCA_030635995.1). Taxonomy (GTDB): domain Bacteria; phylum Campylobacterota; class Campylobacteria; order Campylobacterales; family Arcobacteraceae; genus CAIJNA01. The sequence continues at coordinate 120 of DAOVXU010000083.1, forward strand.
ACGAAGACTTTCCATCATATAGATATAATGGTTTTACTATTGTATTTATAAAAGCTTTATCATACACTTTTACAAGCTCAATTCTTCTATCTATAAAATCTGGTAATTTTTTAAGTTGTGAAATTCCCAATGCACATTGAATATCAGTAATACGATAATTAAATCCTAAATCTTGCATCTCATATTCCCAAGGTTTCATGTCAGGAGTTTTTACCATACCATGACCACGAAGCATTAAAAGTTTTTCATATATCTCTTTACTATTAGTAGTAATTGCTCCACCTTCAGCAGTTGTAAGGTGTTTAACCGGATGAAATGAAAATATACTTATATCACTATTAGTACAACTACCAGATTTAATACCATCAGAAACAGCACCTATTGCATGAGCATTATCTTCTAGTATTTTAATATTATAAGTATCTCTAAGATATTTTAATTTTTCTTGATTTATCATATTTCCACTAAATGCAACAGCATATATAGCCTTTATAGAAGAGTCTTTTTTAAGTTCATCTTCACATAAATCTAAATCAATATTTCCATCTTCTTGTATATCTACAAAAACTGGCTTTGCTTGTACATAAAGTATAGAGTTTGAAGTAGCTAAAAATGAATTTGGTGTAGTTAGTACCTTATCATCTTTATTTAATAATACAAGTGAAGCTAAATGTAAAGCAGCAGTTCCATTTGCTACAGCTAGTACATATTTTACATCACAATACTTAGATAAGGCATCTTCAAATTCTTTAACTTTTGGTCCAGTAGTAAGATAAGAAGAGTTTAAAGTTTTTACTACAGTATCAACATCTTCTTTGGAAATATTTTGCTTACCATATGGAATAAAATTCATATTAAGAGTTCTCTACCATCTCTAAAAAATCATCATTTGTATACCATTGAGTATTATTAAGTGAGTTATATTCAAATCCCATTCCTATATCAATACCCTTTTGCCCCAATGCATTTGAATTATAATTTACTATATGAGCAAATTGAATTGTTGGTTTAATTACGTAATATGTATCAAATTCAACTACACTATCATCAGCTGTTATCATAACCTCATGTAGTTTTTCACCAGGTCTAATTCCAATTATTTTATGTGGTAACTTTGGAGCTAATGAAGTAGCTAAATCAATCATCTTTAAAGATGGTATTTTTGGAATAAATATTTCACCACCATGCATTCTTTCAAAATTATCAAGTACAAAATTAACACCATCTTCTAGTGTAATTAAGAATCTAGTCATATCTACATCTGTAATTGGAAGTTCAATAGCACCATCATCAATAAGTTTTTTAAAGAATGGTACAACTGAACCACGACTTCCTACAACATTTCCATATCTTACAACTGCAAATCTAGTTTTTCTACCACCTACAACATTATTCGCAGCTACAAATAATTTATCAGATACTAGCTTTGTAGCACCATATAAATTTATAGGACCTGATGCTTTATCTGTTGAAAGGGCAATTACTTTATCTACTTCATTTTTAATTGCAGCATTGATTACATTTTGAGCACCATCAATATTTGTTTTTATACATTCCATTGGATTATATTCGGCAATAGGTACATGTTTTAAAGCAGCTGCATGAATAACGATATCAACACCATCCATAGCTTCAACTAGTCTATTTTCATCTCTAACATCACCAATAAAGTATCTCATGCATTTATCTGTAAAATATTGTGCCATCTCATATTGTTTTAATTCATCTCTACTAAAAATAATTATTTTATTTGGTTTATATTTTGATAAGATTATCTCTGTATATTTTTTACCGAAACTTCCTGTTCCACCCGTAATTAGTATATTTTTATTATTGAACATTATCTATTCCTTATTCAAAATCATTTTTCAATCTCTGTAATATCTCAAAAGCTTTATTTATATCATCAATATTTATATCAGATATTTTATTTAGTGCTTTTTTTAAATCTGTAGTAGAGATCCCTTCAGTTCTAGGTAAATATACAACTTCACAATACTCTTTAAGTTCATCAAATTTACCTTTCCAATCATGACCCATAGAGAATATATCTACATTATATTTTTTTATATCTGTTACTTTTTGTTCCCAATTATTTTCAGGTATTACCATATCAACATACTTTATAGCTTCTACGATGGAAGCTCTCTGTTCATAAGGTATAATTGTTTTTTTACCTTTAAGTAAGTTAAATTCATCTGATGAAACTGCAACTATTAACTTATCCCCAAGCTTACTTAATCTTTCAAGTAATTTCAAATGTCCAATATGAAACATATCAAACGTACCATATGTTAAAATTATCTTACTCACTTTAAAAACCTTTTATTTTCATTCATTATATCTAAGACTTTTTTACTATCTACTTTGATACCCTTTAATTTATTATATGTTTTTGTATCTCTTATTTCATTTTTAAACATTTTATTTGGTAAATTTGAAAATATATATGTTTTATCATTTGTTATAATTGCATTATTATTCCAATTTGAACTAAATACAAAATCCCTTTTAAAATCATTATCAAATAAGTTAAATCCATTACTATAATCTTTTGATTCATTTTTAACACCTATTAAAGATAAAATAGTTGGTACTATATCATTATGACTTGTTAATATATTGGAATTAATTTTAAAATCAAAACCTTTAGGCAATTTAATAATCAATGGTGAATTTGTTTGTGCTTTAGAAAATGATGAGTTATGTCCAAAAAAACCATACTCATAAAATTCTTGTCCATGGTCTGATGTAAAAATTATCATTGTATTATCATATAAGTTTTTATCTTTTAATTTTTTAATAATATCTCCAAATAATTTGTCATTATAGTGTACTGCATTTTTATATCTTGCTTTTGCACTTTTTATCTCTGTACTCCCTTTTGTTGCCGTTATATAATTTATATTTTCTTTTTTTACATTAAATATATTATGAGTTTTCGGAAAAGAATATCCATGTGGTGCATCAAAAAATACAAATGTAAAAAATGGATTCTCTTTAGAATAACTATCTATACGATTTAGTGTATAGAAAGTATTTTGTTGATCTTTCTCCCATGGTTTTCCACTAAAAGTATCCTTTATACTATCTTGAACATTAACATAACATGTTCTTCTAAATTCTGGCCAATTTGTGCTTGTTGAGGATACAATATCTATATTATAATTTAATTGTTTTAGTACATCAAAAACTACAGGACCCTTATTTGCATTTAAAAAAGAAAACCAATATGTAGAGTTAATACCATATATCATTGAAAATATTCCAAATCGTGTAGCATTTCCACCACTATGATGATTATTAAATATTATGGATTCTTTTTTAAACTCTTCTACATTCGGAGCTGTTTTATTATTTAAAATTGAATTTCTAAGGGCATCACTCATAACTATCAAAATATTAAATTTATTTATATCTTTTTTAAATTCTATTTTTTTTAATGGATAATTTAAATCTGTTTTAGTACTTACTGTATTTTTTAATTCTATCTCAGGCTTATAGTCAAAATATTTTGCAGCAACTCTAGAAAATGTTAAAGGTTGATATAAAGGTATAACTTTAAATTTAGAAACCATTTCATATTTTCCAAATAAAGAACTTAAACCATATGTAAACTTTTCTATTAAAACTATTAAAATAAGTGGCATAATAATTATTGTGTTTAACTTTTTATTCAAAAATTCTTTTTTTGCAAAAGTATTAGTATATAACTTCTTAATTAAATAGATCTCAAAATATAATAATAGTCCAAAAATAATTGCCAACACCAATAAAGGGAAAAAACCTATCTCAATTGAATTCATAGCATCTGGAGACATAAGTATATTTAAAACCATTGCATTTATATGAAACTTATATAATCTAAAAATTAAAAAATCTAAAACCAATCCTATATTTACTATTGCAAATAATACAGCAGAAAAATATATAATAAATCTTTCAAAAAAAGTAAAGATAAAAAGTAAAATATATAATAATAAATATAATATAGTTGCACTAGATATTGATGCCATAACTAATACTACAAATTCTACAAATGTGTATTGAACATTATTTGTTAAAAAAAGTAAAAATAAACAAATAGTTAAAAACAAATTTGTTTTAAAAAAAAGTGAAAATTCTATTCTTTTCAAAAATTATCCTTATGTAAATTATTATTATATATAGCATATGAACCATAAATATACATTAAACCCTCTTCAATAATTGTTTTATTGTAGTCTAATTTTTTATAGTTAAAATCATACACTTTTGGTTTAGCCCCACTAAAATATAAAGCAAAACTATTATCTTTTAAATAAGCATAACCTCTTCTGTGTACAATAAGTGCTGATGATTTTTTAGATTTAGTTAAATTTGTTCCCATTGTCGGAACTATAGCATCTATTCCAGCTAAATCCAATAATGTAGGTGCTATATCTATTTGATGTGTGATATTAGTTATATGCCTTGGTTTTAAATCACTTGTGATAAATAATGCAGGAATTTTAAATTCATTTACTGGAATTCTTTGATCTCCAAACATATGAGCATTATGGTCTGCTACTATACATAGTAAACCATCATTAAAATAATTTTTAATTTTTAATTTTTCATAAAATTTATTTAAAGCAAAATCTGCATATTTTACTGAATTTGCAAATGAGCTTTTTGGTTCTGTTTTATATAAATCTATTTTATTATCAGGATAATCAAAAGGCTTATGTGATGATAAAGTAAATAAAACTAAAAATAATGGCTCATCACTATTTTCTAATATTTCATTTGCCTTTTTATATAACTCCTCATCACATACACCCCATGTATATCTTTTTATTGATGAGTCAAAATCATATTTATCTATAACTTTATCAAAGCCATTACTAATAGCGAAACCTTTCATATTGTCAAACTTACTATCTCCACCGTATAAAAATATAGTTTTATATCCATTTTTTTTCATAGTTCTAGCTATTGTCCAAAAATCTTTTTGTGACTTAGGAAGTTTAAGGTAAGTATTTCCATATATTGGAAAAATAGATGATAAAATTGCTTCAAACCCTCTATTTGAACGATTTGAAGAGGAGTACATATTTGACATAAACAGTCCATCTTTTGCCATCTTATCAAAATATGGAGTTGTAAGAGTTCCACCTAAACTTCCTACATAAGATGTTCCAAAACTTTCCATTATAACTAATGTAATATTATTTTTCTTTTTATATGTTGATAGTTGTTTATTTAATAAGTTATTATTATCTACATAGTTTTTCTGTTTTAACTCTTTTATTTTTAAAATTAAATTCTTATCTTTTTTCCCAAAATATGGCATTTTATCTTTTGACTTTAAATACAATGCATATAGTAAGGAAAAAGTTGTATTATTAACTATATCATTTTTTAATGTTGAATTACTATAACTATAAAAACTCTGATTTGGAGTAGAGGAGTCAACTGAAGATCTTAGTCCTAAAAATAAAATAATAATAATTAACGGAAATAGCATAAGTTTTTTCATTATCTTATAAGAAACTAGTTTATTTTTACTATATATATAAAACTTATATGTAATATATATTAAAAATGGAATTATAAAAAACAATTCTATTTGGTAAGATTTCCATATTAAATCAAATACAGCTTTAGGGTATTCTAAATATTCTATAAATAGATAATTTAGTCGTGTATTAAACTCTTCAAAAAATAGATAGTTTGCAATTTCTAAATAAACTATTATAAAAAGAAAAAAAGTCAACAATAATCTTGTGATAAATATTAAATTAAAGGTATATGCAATAATTGGTAAGATTAATAATGCAGATATAACTATTATATCCATTCTTAAAGAATATATAAAAAACAATATATCAATTTGTATACTATTATCAATAACTAAAATAAATCTTGATATAAAAAATACACTAAGTAGTAATAAAATATATTTTAAAAAGAATTGATAGTTATTTAATAATTTCACTTAAATACCCATTTATTAAAATTTATATTTAAGACCAACAACAACTTTATCATCATCAAAATATAACATCATAGGTGTTTTTCTATTATGTGCCCAATATCCACTAGCATATCCAACTAATGCACCAGCAATAACATCACTTTGCCAATGTGCTTGATCCTTTACTCTACCTATCATTTGATGAATAGGTAAAAGCCAAAGTACTTGAACCCAAGGTTTATCATCTTTATATTCTAAAATATATGGTGTAACCATAGCTGTCATACCAGAAACATGTCCACTAACAAAGCTTTGCCCACCTTCTCCCCATTCTGTTGGACCTTCTGACTCTCTTGGTCTATTTCTTTGTGTGGTATCTTTTAATGCCCCTGTAATAATTTGAGACATAACTGCAGCATCAATACTTTGCCAAGATGTTCTACCAAGTCTACTTTCAGTACCTTCATAAACAGTCATACCAATCACACCAACAAATACATACTTTGGCATATCATAGTGTTCACCTATCCAACCACCCTCTTCTTTTGAAACTTTTTTATCTAAATCCCATCCACTTAATGAGGTTAAAGTAAGTATTACTAAAACTCTAATATATAATTTTAATTTATCCATTTAAACTCTTTGCAATTTTTACTATATCATCAACTTCAATATCTTTAATAGAAAAATCATTTTTATTCAATTTATAATGGTTTATCTTGCTTTTTGATTTAATAGCTTTATTTATATCTGTAATATAGATACGATTAATTGGTGTTGGACCAAAAATAGTAATAGATGGTATATTTAATCCCCAAGCCATATGTGTAGGTCCAGTATCATTTCCTATTAGTAATTTAGAATTAGCAATAACACCTTTTAAATTATTTAAGTTACCTTTTGGTAAAACTTTACAAAATTTTGATTGAGATTCTATCCATTTTGCTCTCTCTAACTCCTCATCATTTCCCCAAATAATATAAGTTAATATTTCTAATTTATCAGCTATTTGCACAAATTTTTCTTTAGGATAATTTCTACTATCCCAAGTAGAAC
>DAOVXU010000247.1 GCA_030635995.1 Arcobacter sp.
AATTAGCTAAAATCTTACATCCAGATATAGGTGGAACTAATGAAGAGTTTAAAATATTAAATAGTATCTATAATGATTTAATATCTAATGATATCTATTTTTCTAATGATACAAAATATGATATAGAACTAGAAAAGATTATAAGTCAAATACTACATTATGAAAATATAACTATAGAAATAATTGGTTCTTGGATTTGGTTATCTGGTGAAACTAAAATAATCAAAGATAAATTAAAAGAGTTAAATTTTAAATGGGCTAGTAAAAAGAAAATGTGGTACTACGGAGAGATGAAAGGGAGAAATCCTAAACAAAAAAGTATGAGTGAGATTAAAAGTAAATATGGATGTGAAACTTTGAAAAGTAAAGGTAAGTTTAAAATAGCTAGTTGAGAAACTGGCTTTTTTTGGAGTGCTTAAAAAGGTAGTGTACAAAATAAATTTCGGCAAAATTACATTTTGCTATAGCTTTTTTCTAATTCTCATTTTATATATTTCAATTTTAGAACATTCATAAATGTTCCAATACTGTTCCAACTATACTATAATATAATATAAATTAGAAAAGATATGTTTGTTATAAAGCAGTTATATAAGGTGTTGTTTAAATTTCACTATACTTTATAAAAAATATGGCATTTTGCCATATTTTTATAATTTAATGGTTAACTACAACCACATCCACCACTTTGAGGTTGAGTATTTGTACTACAACTACTACCACTTCCTGCTGGCATTGTTGGTTGGATAGCATCATTTCCTATTGAACCCTCTGCATTTGATTTTTCTACATTATCCCAAAGTTTTTTAGCAGCTGCTAAATATCTTTTACCTGTTGCAGAATCTGGATAGAAATACACTACTGGTTTACCTTCATCGCCACCAACTCTAATATTTGGCTCAATTGGAATACAAGCTAATACATCTGTATCATACTCTTTAGCTAAATCTTCACAAGTACCTTTTCCAAAAATATCACTCTCTTCATCACATTTAGGGCAGATAAATCCACTCATATTTTCAACTATTCCAGCAATAGGGATATTTAGTTTTGAGAACATCTCTAAACTTCTTCTTGAATCATCAAGTGCAACTTGTTGAGGTGTTGTTACATTTATTCCAGCAGCAACTGGAACTGATTGAGCAAGTGTAAGTTGTGCATCACCAGTTCCTGGTGGCATATCGATAACTAAACAGTCTAAATCAGACCATAAAATATCTTGAAGTAATTGTTGAATAGCTTTTTGTATCATAGCACCTCTCCATACTAAAGCTTGTCCTGGCTCAACTAATGAACCCATAGACATAACTTCAACACCATATGCTAATATTGGTTTAACTTTTCCACCAACTATCTCTGGCTCTTGATTGTCAACACCCATCATACGAGGGATATTTGGACCATAAATATCAGCATCAAGAAGTCCCACTTTTTTACCTTGCATTGCAAGTCCAACAGCAAGATTTACAGATGCAGTTGATTTACCAACTCCACCTTTTCCTGAACTAACCATAATAAAGTTTTTCACTTGTGGAGCGATATTTTTACCACTCATAGTATTACTCATTTGTTTAGGTGCTTGAGGTTTTTTAATAGTTAATTGAATATCATCACATCCAAGTTGTTTTAACTCTTTTGTAATATCTTCTCTTAAACTTTGCTCAACTTCTGGAGCAGTTGAAGTAATATCTACAAAAATACTTGTAGTTGTACCATCAACAGCTACATCTTTTACAAATCCAAAATCTACAATTGATTTTGTAAATCCTGGATATGCAACATTAGATAATTTTTCTTTAATCTGTTCGACTGTTATCATTGATTTTCCTTTTCTTTTTTGTAAGTTTAACTAAATAAGATAAAATTAGTCTTATTTAGAAAATTAATTTCATTTTTACATATTTGGATTATTAGACACTATCTCTCTTGTGATCTTATATGAACAAAATTTAGGTCCACACATAGAACAAAATTCTGCCTCTTTAAATACATCTTGAGGTAAAGTTTCATCATGATATTCTTTTGCTCTATCACCATCAAGTGCTAGTTCAAATTGTTTATTCCAGTCAAAATTATATCTTGCATCTGACATCTCATCATCAATATCTCTGGCATTTTTTCTACCTCTTGCAATATCAGCAGCATGAGCAGCTATCTTATATGAGATAATTCCAACTCTTACATCTTCTGC